>VGYV01000580.1 GCA_016872855.1 Planctomycetota bacterium | reverse complement strand
CAGCTCCCCGAACGCCGGCAGGTCCCTCCGCCCCATCGCCTCGGCCATCCGCAGGGCCAGGCGGTGTATCTGGCTCATCGTGGCCAGCGTTGCCCGGTCACGATCGAGATACCGGCCAACAAGGCTCACTTCGAGCACGAGTTGTGCGTGGGTTCGGCGATCGACGACGACGCCCTCCAGCCCCACGAAGGGGCCTGCCTTGATGCGGCATCGCTGGCCGACGGCGGCGTGAGGGTAGGGCTCCAGGTCTGCGCTGGCCGAAAGCGCTTGCTGGATGGCCGAGAGCTCGCGGACGAGGCGCTGCTGGTCAGCCACCTCGAGGGCTCGGCAGACGCGGTTCGTCGCTAGGACGGCACGCCGGGCCACCTCGTCGCCGCAGAAGAACACATAGGAAGTGAAGAGGGGGATCAGCGCCCGCCGCTTGCGGCCGCCCGAAAAGAAAACGTGCTGGCACATCGGGAGAAAATACCCGATGCCGTGGCGCAGCAGCTCCCAGGCCAGAGCCTTCTCGTTGCGGGCCTTGGTGTGCGCGACCCACCAGCGGCCGTCCAGGCTCGCCGGCGCTTCGATGCCGGGCGGCAAACTCGGCGGGTTGTCGGCAGCCTTCAGCACCGAGAACTCCCACTCTAGGCGCACTCCGTCCCTGTCGGTGCACCGACGACACGCCCGCATTTCTCACGAAATGCGGGAAATCCCAAGAGCCAAACCCCAAATGGCAAACAAACTCCAAGCGCCAAACACCAAATCACGAACCAAGCCCGCGAAGCGCGCTGGGCGCATCACTTGGTTCTTGTTGTGGCGTTTGGAGGTTGTCATTTAGCATTTCTCTGGCAGTTGGTGCTTCCCGATGCTATGCCCCCACGGGCGCGTTGTCAAGCGCCCCGAGGGGCCTGGTCTTGGGCGGCGCGGACGCTCTCGGGGAGCATGTCCCACGCCTGAGCCAGGCGGGCCGGCCCACGCTGCCGGGCTTGGCACGCCGGTCGGGCGCCCGCGCTGCGGGCGGCCGGCCCGGCTACATGCGCAGGAGGGCGGAGGCCCAGACGAAGCCGGAGCCGAAGGCGACGAGGAGGACGAGGCCGCCCTCGGGCGCGCGGCCCTGCCGCCGGGCGTGGTCGAGGGCGATGGGGAGGCAGGCGGAGGCCATGTTGCCATACTCCTCGACGTTGACGTAGACCTTCTCAGGCGGGGCGCCGACCTTGCGGACGATTTCCTCGAGCATCCGCAGGTTGGCCTGGTGCGGGATGATGAGGGCCAGGTCGTCGAAGGTCAGGCCATTCGCCTCCAGCGCCTCGACGATGGCCTCGGACATGCGGGCCACGCCGTTCTCGAACACCGCCTTGCCGTCCATGCGGAAGTGCACGCGGCCGGAGTCAATGTCGTCCTTACTGATGCAGTTTGGCCGGCCGAGTGCGGAGCCGGGCGCGGCGGTGTAGAGGGCCTTGGCCCCCGTGCCGTCGGCGTGGAGGCTGGTGAAGAGGACGCCGCGGTGCGGGTCGTCGGATGGGCCGACGACGGCGGCGCCTGCGCCGTCGCCGAGGAGGATAGCGATGTTGCGACCGTCGTAGGAGCCGTCAATCCGCTTCGAGAGCACCTCGGAGCAGGCGATGAGCACGTGGCGGGCGGCGCCCGCCCTGATGAAGCTGTCGGCGATGCCCAGCCCATAGAGCAGCCCCGCGCACTGCTGGCGGATTTCGAGGACGGCGATGCCGGGCAGCCCCAGCTTGGCCTGGAGGAAGAAGGCGCTCCCGGGGTCCGCGTGGTCGGGCGTGATCGTGTTGAGAATCAGCAGGTCAATATCGCTCATCGCCAGCCCCGCGTCGGCCACGGCGGCCTGGCAGGCGGGCACGGCGAGGTCGGTCGCGCTCACGTCGGGCTCGGCGTGGCGCCGCCGCAGCACCCCCGTGCGGGTGACGATGAACTCCTCAGTCGTCTCCATCATCTTCGTCACGTCGAGGTTGGTCACGACCTTGGGGGGCAGATGATGGCCCGTGCCCAGGATGCGCGAAGCAGCCATGGATCAACCTTCCTGTGGAATGCCCTCGTGCTTGAGCGACTGCTTGACGAGGAGGGCGCAGTTCTTCTGGAAGAAGTCGAGGGGGAGGAGTTGGGTTCTGGCGTGGACCTCTGCGCCGAGTTCGGCGGCGATCTGGGGGGCCGGCTTGCCCGCACGGGCGTCGGCCATGATGCGCTGATGGTAAGCCACGGTTGCGGCGATGGCGCCGCGGAGGTAGGCCGTCGCATCGTCCGCGCCCGCGATGACGCCGTTGTGGCTCAGGCACAGCACCTCGGCGCCCAGGCCGGCCAGCCGCTCCATCGAGCGAAGATAAGCCGCATAGTCGCCGAAGTAGTTCGGCCACCAGTAGCCCTCGGGAATGTAGTAGCCCGTGGCGTCGGAGAGCACGAGCACCTTCTCGGCCGGCTCGAAGAAGCTCAGGTCGCCGTCGCTGTGGCCGGGGGTCTCGAGCACCTGGAAGGCGGCGCCGCCCACGGCCACGCTGTCGCCCTCCTTGAGGACGTGGTCCACGGCGATCTGGGGCGCGGCGAGGGGCTGGGGGCGATGACGCTCGGCGATCAGCCCGGCCTGGAGGAGCGACTGGGTGAGCATGCCGTCAATCTTGGCGAAGAAGCCGACCGCCTTCTCGACGGAAAGCGTCTTCGCCGCCGCCGCGGACGCCAGGACCGCGATGCCGGGGAACGCCTGGCGGAACAGCGGCACGGCCATCACGTGGTCGGGGTGGGCGTGGGTCACGACCGCCTGCTTCACAGAGTCCCTGGCGATGCCGAGCTCGTCGAGCTGTTCGAGCAGCAGCGGCCCCATCGCGCCCACGCCGCCCTCGAAGAGCGTCGCGCCTGCGTCGCCCCCATAGAGGAAAAGCGGATAGGCGTTGGTCCCGAGCATCCACAGGCGGTCAGTGACTTGGACAGGGGGGTTCTGGATCAGCATGCCTGTCTTCCTTCCAATCGTCGTCGTTGTCGTCGTCGTCCTCGTCGTCGAACCATCGCGGGACGGGGACGTCCCGCCTACAATGTCTGTTCGCGGGCAAAGAGCGCGGCGCCGAAGGCGCCGATGAATTGTGGGTCGGGCGGCACGAGGGGCGTGGTGCCGAATGCCTCGCCCGCGAGCTTCACGAGGATTGGGTTATGCGCCACCACGCCGCCGGTCAGCACCAGGGTCTCCTGCACGGTGTCCATCTCGACGAGGCGCTTGACGACGGAGCGGAAGGCGCCCTTCACGATGTCCTCGACTCGTTCGCCGGCTCGGATGCGGGCGAGGATTTCGGTGGCCGTGAAGACAGTGCAGAAGCTGCCGAGCGTGACCTCCTTGGTCGAGCGCTCGGCTAGCCCGTTCAGCTCGGAGAGCGGGAGGTCGAGCCGCAGGGCAATCTCTTCGAGGAACGCCCCCGTGCCCGCGGCACACTTGCGGTTCATCTTGAACGCGAGGCGGCGGCCGGCGTCGTCGAGGTGGATGACCTTGCTGTCCTGCGCCCCGATGTCAATGACGGTCATCGCCCTGCGGAAGTGGTGGAAGGCCCCTTTGCCGTGGCAGGCGATCTCGGTCATCCGCCCGTCGGCCCAGGGCACATTGTCCCGGCCGTAGCCGGTCGAGACGACGCGGCGGACCTGTTCGCGCGTCAGCCCGGCTGCTGCCAGGGCCTCGGCAAGGTTCGCCTCGGTCGCCGCCGCATAGTCCACGCCCGAACGGCGCAGCGCCTTGGCCACGACCCGCGCCTCGGCGTCAATGAGCACGAGCTTGGCCGTGGACGCCCCGATGTCTATGCCGCAGAACAAGGCCATCAAAGACCGCCTAAAGGCCGAACTACGAACGGCCCCGCTCTCACGCGCCTGCCAGTTGCTCGGCGAATGCCTCGATGTTGGTGCGGGCCTGCTCTTCGGAGTAGAGCCGCAGGTCGTTGAGGTCGCCGTGGATGATGAGATACGGGATGCCCAGCTTCGCCTGGAGCCGCTGCGGCATCATGTAACGGCTGTTGGAGTTGTTCGGACAAGTCTTGGCATCGTGATAGAGGATGCCGTTGACCTTGAACTTGGCGGCCATCGCCCCAATGTACTTCTCCTTCACGTCGTCGGAGCGGCAGATGAAGATGCTGGAGTAGGCGCGAGCCATCGAGGCAAAGGGGTCGGCGGGGTCGAGGGCATCGAAAATCCAGCTATTGCAGTAGGTGGAGGCGACGACGCAGGTCTTGAGCGCGGCGAACTGCTCGGAGAGGCTTCGGAGCTTGCCCCAGATGGGCATCCCTTCCCAGTAGATGCGGAACCGCTCGCCTGGCACCGCCGCCACGCCGTCGGCCGCCCGCTGCCGCAGCTCGGCCAGGAGCACGCGATAGTAGTCCACGGCGTCCTGCGTGCCGCGCAGGACGACGGCCGGCCCCATCTGGATCGTGCCGTCGAAGAAGGTGATGGGCGATGGCATGCTCGCGGCGGTCTCGAGCACGGCCTTCCACAGGTCCGTGCACTGCTTAGAGAGGGCAACCACCTCGCTGAGGCGGGCGGGGTCGAGCTTCGCGCCCGCCACGGCCTCCAGGGGCGCCACGAGGGCCTCCGTCTGCTTCGCCACGTCGGCGATGATGGAGTCGCCCAAGTCGCCGATGGCGCGCGGCGTGTGTATGCCCAGGCAGGGCACGCCCCACTCGCGGGCGTAGAACTGGAACCAATCCTTCACGTCGCGGCACTGGTTGGTGTTGAAGACCAACACGTCGGCCTTGGGCGGCCCCGTCATGCCCATCTTCTGGAGCGGCGTCTGGTTCATCAGGTAGGAGCCGATGTCGCTCGTCAGGTAGGAGCAGATGTCGGGCGAGAAGCCGCGGGCGTTGGCCGCGGGGATCAGGTCGGTCGCCGTGCGGGTCGCGCCGAGCATGGCCCCGTGGTTTTCGGGGAAGTAGACGTTGAAGCCGAGCGCGCGGAGCAGCTCTGCGGGGCCGACGCTCGTGCACCAGGCGGTCTTCGTGCCCGCCTGCGGCCCGGCCGCAAGCTCCTTGAAATACTTGCCCATCACGGCCTTCATCTTCTGCGTGGACTCGAGTTCCTTCCGTTCCGGCGCGGCCATTCTCAGGCTCCTTGGATCGAGGGAAGAAGAGAGAAGGCAAAATGATTCGGGGCAAAATGATGGGAGGCCGGCAAAGCCGATCTGGGAACTGTGTGAGGCGACGAGACCGAGGCCAGGCATTCGGCCTGTCTTAGCCCCAATTCCCTTCTTCGTCTTATTATTTGGGCGTGGTCCGTTTCGGACACTGCGTAAGTTGAGGAAATGTCGTGCATTACAGCAGAAGACCCTTGAATTCACGGCCCCCTCTGGGGCATACA
>VGYV01000579.1 GCA_016872855.1 Planctomycetota bacterium | reverse complement strand
TGGCTCGCGGCTCGCCGCTGGTGCACTATGACCTTTCTCCACCCTCACCTCCTCTGGCTCGCCCCGCTGATCGCGCTGCCGATCATCATCCACCTGTTGAACAGGATTCGGTATCGGCGGGTGCGGTGGGCGGCGATTGACTTTCTCCTGACGATGGAGCGCCGGGCGGTGCGGCGGGCGCGGCTGAAGCAACTACTGCTGATGGCGCTCCGCATGCTCCTGCTGGCCGCGGCGCTGGGCGCGCTCGTCCAGCCCGTCGTGCGGGGCGGGCTGGCGGCGCTCCTGGGCGGGAGCCGCCAGGTGGCCGTGCTCCTCGATGCCTCGGCCTCGATGTCCGCCGCAGGGCCGGGCGGCTCCGCCTTCGAGCGCGGCAGGGAACTAGCCGCCCGAACGCTCGATGAGTTGCCCCGCGGCGCGCGGGCGACGGGGGGGACGTTCACCCAGGCCTACCACTCGCCCTTTCGCGAGCCGCTTCAGGACCGTGCCGCCGTGGGTGCCGTGCTCAAGGATGCGCCGCTCACGGGTGGGCGGGGGGATGTGCCGCGCGCGCTCCGGGCCGCCGCCGAATCGCTCGAGCGCGGCGGGGGCGGCGGCACCATCTGGCTGCTCACCGACCTCCAGGCCGGCGGCTGGCGGGCCGATGAGCCGGGCGAGTGGCAACTCGTCCGCCAGGCTCTCCAGCGGGCGGGCAAGCCCCAAATCGTGATCACCGACCTCAATCCCGGCGTCGAGAGCAACCTGAGCGTCGTGCGCCTCAGCGTCGCCCCCGCCGTGCTCGTCGAGGGCGATTCCCCCAAGCTCACGGCCACGGTCCAGTTGCGGGCGAAGGGCGTTCGGAGTGCGGGCTTCAGCCCGTATCCGATACGGCCTGAAGCCCGCACTCCAAACCTCGCCAATGTCGCGCTCTTCCTGGACGGGCGGCGGATTGACGCCCGGACCCACGAGTTCGACGAGCCGGGCAGGGCGGACGTGGTTTTCCGCCTGCCCGCGCTCAAGGGCGGGGCGCACGCGGGCTATCTGGAACTTAGCCCCGACGCCTTGCCTGGGGACGACCGCCACTACTTCGTGCTGAACGCCGCGGCGCGGCTGCCCGTGCTCGTGGTCGAGGGCGCCCCGTCGTCCATCCCGTTCGACAGTGCGGGCGACTTCGTGAAGCTGGCCCTCCAGCCGCCCGAGAGCGGGCTGGCCGAGCGCTCGCCCTTCACGGCCGACAGCCTGTCGGCGACGGAGTTGGCGGGGACCGACATCACGAAGTTCGCCGCCGTCGTGCTGGCCGACGTGCCGCGTCTGGCCCCCGAGGCGCTGGAGCGGGTGCGCCGCTACGTGGCCGACGGCGGGCTGGCCATCGTCTTCCCCGGGCCGCACACCGATGCGGCGGCGTGGAACGAAGCGAAGTTCCCGGGTCTTCGCTTCGAGGGCCTCATCGAGGCGGAGGGGGAGAAGCGGCTGAAGCTGGGCGCCGTCGCGCCCACGCATCCCGTCGTGGCCACGCTGCCCACCGAGGGGCTGGAGCGGGTGCTCATCGGCAAGATGCTCCGCCTCGAGGCCAAGGGCCTGGCTGCCGCCGACACGCTCATCCACACCGAGAAGGGCGAGCCGTTCCTTGTCCGCGCCCAGGTCGGCAGGGGCAAGGCATATGTGTTTGCCGTGTCGGCCCAGGCCGACTTCTCGAACTTCCCTTTCACGCCGCCGTTCCTGCTCGTCCTGCACCGCATCGTGAACACGCACCTGGTCGAGGGCTCGGCGCCGCTCTCGCTCCCCACGTTCGCGGAGCTGAAGCTGGCCGTGCCGCCCGGCGCCCACCTGATGCTCCTGCCCGACCGGCGGGCCGTGCCCGTCATGCGGCCGGCGGAGGGCGACGCCGTCTTTTCCCAGACCGAGCTGGCGGGCATCTACCGCCTGGTGTCGGGCACGGTCGCGCCCGGGGACCCCGAGGCCGCGCCGCCCACGGCGGCCCTCAACGTGCCCGCCGACGAGTCCGAGCTGGACCGCGTGGACCCCGCGGCGATACAGGGGCTGCTGCCCGACGCCTCGGTGAGCTATCTGCGGGTGGACGGCGGGGCGCAGAGCATCGGCCAGGGCACGGGCGCGCGCTCGGCCGCCTCCACGTTTCCGCTGGCCGTCCTGGCGATCGCGTTTCTCCTCGGCGAGGTGCTCCTTGCGTGGTCAATGGGGCGCCCCAGCCAGGAATCCGTAATCCGCAATCCGTAATCCGTAACCAGAGAGAAGAGAGGAAATGGTGATGGCAGGACCTGGGCTTTTCTGGTTACGGATTACGGATTGCGGATTACGGATTCTCTCTGGACCGCGGCGGTCGGCCGGGAGCAGCGTGTGAACACGACGAAGGTCATCTTCGATTGCCCCTTGCCGCCCTGGGTGGTGGGGGCGGGTGCGCTGGTGGTGCTGGCCGCGGCGGTGGCCTTCTTGCGGCGCGACGCGGCGCACCTGGGGGCGCTGGTGCGGCGCGGGATACTGGCGCTCTCGGTCGTGGCCGGCGTGATGCTGGCCGGCATCGCCCTCGGCCCCAAGATCATCCGCACCTGGCCCGACCCCCAGAAGCCCGCATGCGTCCTGCTCGTGGACGGCTCGCGCAGCATGCTTCTGACCGACCAGTACAGCAAGCCCCCGCTTGAAATCGAAAATCGAAAATCGAAAATCGAAAATGCCACCAGCCTGACGCGGGAGAAGCTGGCTCAACTGCTTCTCGACCCCGGCCCCGAGGGCTGGCTGGCGAAGGTGCGGGAGGGCTTCGACCTGTCGGCCTGGCGATTCGCGGGCACGCTTGACGCCCTGTCGCTCGCGCCCGATGCGGCGCCGTTCGAGGCCAACCCCGAGGGCTACGTGACCGCGCTCGGCGAGGCTCTGGAGCAGGCGGGGCGCGGCTCGGGCGGCGTGCCGCCCAGGGCCATCGTGCTCCTGAGCGACGGAGCCTGGAACACGGGGCGCGACCCGTCCGAGATAGCCCGCGTGCTGGGCCGCATGGGCATCCCCGTCTACGCCGTGGGCATCGGCAACCCCAGCCCGCCGCGCGACGCCTCGGTTGTGGCCTTCCGCGCGCCCAAGACGGCGCTCCTGGGCGACGAGGTGCTCCTGGCGGCTGAAGTCGCAACCACTGGCATGGGGGCCGCAAGGCTCAACGTCCAGCTCCTCAGCGGCGCCGAGGTCATCGCCGAGAAGCCCGTCGTCACGCTCCCCTCCGGGCAGCCGGTCACGGTGAGCTTCTCCTTCGTGCCCGACGCGCCGGGCCTCCGCGCCTTCACCGTGCGCGTGCCGAAGCAGGAGGGGGAGCAGGACACGGCGAACAACGAGGCGAAGGCCAGCATCGAGGTGTCGGAGCGGAAGATACGCGTCCTGCTGGCCGACGCCGAGCCGCGGTGGGAGTTTCGGTTCCTCCGCAACGTCTTCGAGCGCGACCCCGCTGTGCAGCTCACCGTGTGCCTGCTGCGGCCGGGCCTGGGCGCCATCAAGGGCGAGGGCTACGTCGAGGCCCTTCCTGCCCAGAAACAGCAACTCGAGGGCTACGACCTGATGATCCTGGGCGACCTGGCCCGCGAGCACCTGCCCGAGGAGTTCCAGAAGGAGCTCGTGGAGAGCGTGAAGGCCCGCGGCACGGCGCTGGTGGTGATCGCGGGCCGGCGGCAGAACTGCCGCGGCCTGGTGGGCGCGCCGCTGGCTGACATCCTGCCCGTGGCCATCGAGGGCTCCCCGGGCGACGGGCGCGGCGAGCCGTTCAACGTCGAGCTGACCCAGGACGGCGCGAGCCACCTCGTCACCCGCCTGGCCCCTGACGCCGAGGAGAACGACGGCCTGTGGTCGCGGCTGCCCAAGGTCTCGTGGTCGGCGAGCGTGAGCGGCCTGCGGCGCGGGGCGACGGCGCTGCTCGTCCACCCCTACCGCCTCGCCGGGCCGTCGAAGCTCCCCCTACTCGCCGTGCAGCGGGTGGGGGCGGGCAAGGTGATGTTCCTCGGCATCGAAGAGACGTGGCGCTGGCGGCGCGAGGTGGGGGACAAGTATCACTACCGCTTCTGGGCGCAAACGGTGCGCTGGATGGTCAAACGCCAGTTCGCCGAGGGCGACCCCCGCGCCCGCCTGTCGCTCGACAGGACCGAGTGCGACGCGGGCGAGCCGGTGGAGATCGAGGCCTACTGCCTGGCCCCCGACGGCTTCCCGCTCGAGAACGCCCGCGTGTGGGCAAAGGTCGATCTTGAATCGTCCTCGTCCTCCTCCCAGCGCGTGGCCCTGGCGGCCGCCCCGGGCGGGTGGGGCATCTACCGCGCGGTCTTCAAGCCCGAGAAGCCGGGCAAGTACACACTGCGGCCCATCGTCGCCACCTACGGCGACGAGCCGCTCGCCTCCGCCGCCTCGCTCACCGTCACGCGAGCCGACCTGGAGAAGAAATTCCTCGCGCAGAACGTGAATTCCCTCAATTCTATTGCATTAGCGAGCCGCGGACGCTATCTTAGAGTAGACGAGTGCGGCCGGCTGCCCAGCCTGCTGGCGGCGAGCATGGAGCGCCCCCCGCGCACGGCCGAGTACTCGCCGTGCCGGCACTGGGCCTACTATAGCTTTCTGGCTATCTTGCTCGGCGCCGCCTGGCTCATACGAAAGAGGAGTGGACTCGCATGAACGCACGCGCCAAGTCCCGTCTGCCCGACGCCCTTCGGCGGCTGATTGACGGCTATCGCCGCCGCTGGCGCGTCATCTACACCCACACGGGGCTGCTCATCACCCTGGCTGTGCTGATCTGCACGGTGGGCGCGGCGGTGGCGGCGGACCGGCTGCTTCGCCTGGCCCCGATGCCACGCACCGTGGCGTTGGCCGCGATTCTGGCCGCCTGCGCCGTGTGCCTCGCGCGCTGGGTCGTGTGGCCCGCCGCGCGGCGCATGCGCGACCAGGACACCGCGGCACGCCTCGGCCACCACTTCCCAAAGGTCGAGGAGGACCTCGTCACCGCGGTCGAGCTGAGTTCCGACAGCTTCGACGAGCGGGGCGTCTCACACGGCCTTGTCCAGTCGGCCCTCCGGCAGATCACCGAGCGGTCGCGCACCGTGGACTACAAGGCTGCCGTGCCCTTCCGGCCGCTCCTGAAGGCGGGGGGCATCGTGCTCGCCCTGGTTGCCCTTCTCTTCGCGGCCTACCAGCTTCAGCCGGAGGCCATTCGCAACGCCCTGGCACGCCTCTTCCGCCCGGCCGCAGGCGTGCCTTACTTCTCCTACACCAAGCTCACGGTCGAGCCCGGCGACCGCGTGGTGCGCGTGGGCGACGCGCTGGACATCGTGGTCACGATGGAGGGGCAGGCCGCGTCCTCGGCCTCCCTGGAGGGCCGCAAGGGCGAGGGCACGGAA
>VGYV01000578.1 GCA_016872855.1 Planctomycetota bacterium | reverse complement strand
ATGGCCTACTGGCGGCAGCGAATTAGCGCCATGTCATTGAGCCGGCGCGAGAGGTCCCAAATACTCGGCGCCCTGCAAACCGCCCTTTCCACCGCAGCGTAGGGAAAGGAAAAGCGCCAAAGTCCACTCCCATGGAGAGAGGAGAAGAATGACGGATCTGGCACACAAGAAGATCCACGTCGCCTGCAGCCAGATCGTGTGCCGGCCCGGCGACATTGCCGGAAATGGGCGGCAGGTCCGGCAGCTCACAACCGCCGCCGCCAAGGCCGGGGCCCGGTTCGTGCTGTTCGGCGAGGGCGCGCTCACCGGCTACCTTTTCCAGCCGGACTTCGTGTGGCGGCATGCGCTGGCGGTGGACAGCGCGCCGGTGCGCTCGCTGCGGGCGCTAAGCCGGCGCCTGCGCATCGTGATCGCGGTGGGCTCGATCGAGCGGGCGGACGACGCGTTCCACGTGAGCCATTTCGTCCTATTCCCGGACGGGCGGGTGCTGGTCCAGCGCAAGCACAACCTCACAGACAAGGAAAGGGCCGGCGGCATTGTGCCCGGCCCCGAGGAACGACGGCTCTTCACCGTCGGCGGCGTGCGCTTCGGCATCTGCATCTGCGCCGACTCAGGAATCCCCGACATCTGGAACAAGTTGGCCGCCCAGGGCTGCCAGGTCTCCTGCAACCCCTGCGCGGGCGGCGGCGGGCGCCAGCACATGCGCCGCGCCGAGGAGCTGGCCGACCCGGAGACGCGCACACAGTACCTGGCCGACATGGAGAAGGTCTGCTTCAGCGGCGAGACGCTCCTCCGCTGCCACGATCGCCGGATGGCGATGATAACGGTGAACCTGGCCGGTGACGACGGCATCGGCCTCTATCATCCCGGGCACAGCCTGATTCTCGACAGCGCGGGGCATGTCGTCGCCATGCATCCCGGCGAGTACGTGGCCGAGTACCTGGCGCCCGTGCTGATCCACGGCGTCATCTCGGTGCCGAGTCGCCAATGAGCAGGAAGGAACGCGGAGGGAGGACACAGAAAGCGAGCGATGGGATGATCCACACACGTCGAATCCTGCCGACAGCCCTGCTGATGCTCAGTGCCGGCCTGGCCGCGGGCGCAGCCCAGCTTCCTGCTTCCGGCCCGTCCCTGTCGCGGACGTTGTCCTCCCTGGACAGTCTCGACAGCGTGCAGGAACTCAGAGGCAATCTCAGCGTCGTGGCCGAGGGACCGGGCGGGACCAAGGCGCTGCGCTTCGAGGCGACCGCGGCGAAGGAGGATTTCTTCGGCCGCCTCGACCTGAAGACGCTGGGCGTCAATCCGCACGAATACGACCTGCTCAAGGTCGAGGTAAAGGCCGACAACTGCGCCTTTCTCCAGCTCACGCTCGAAAACTACCCAGAGCCTGGTGACGTCTCGAATTGGTACCCGCTCGACGCCATCAATCGCGGCTCCGACTGGCGAACGGTCTGGCTCGACCTCAAACGCCCAGAGGAGATCCAGCCCAAGAGGGCCTCCTCAGAGACACCCGCGTTGGTGCTCGCCGGCGCCGTCCGCGACGTGCGCTGGCGCATGCAGGGCGACAGCCGCTGCCTCTGGCTCAAGAACCTCCGTCTCACCAGGAAAGCGATCGACCTGGAGTGCGACCAGACCAAGGCGCCGCACGAGTGGGGGCCGAAGCAGGATCTGGTCTACCGTTACGCCGTCACCGTCGCCAATCGTCTCGACCAGCCCGTGGTGGCGCGGCTCTCCCTTCTCCCCGCGCAGGTGACGTATGCCTATGCCCGGCTGTCGGAGCCGCGCGTCGAGCTGAAGCCCAAGCAGAGCAAGACGATCGAAGTCGAGGTGCGCCTGGCCGGCAACATCGCTGCGCGGATGCCGACGCTCTACTGCGAGCGTTACGAACTGCGCGGCTTCGCCGAGGGCATCGCCGACTCCGAGACCACCATCATTCGCTCGAAGGTCTTCCCGCTCGCCCTCAGCGTCACCGTGCCGCTGCCCGAGGCCAAACTCCAGTTCCCGCTGATGCCGCGGCCCAAGGACCTGCCGGTGGCGCTGACCGGCTTCGATGAGAACGCCCGCAAGAAGGCTGAGGCCGCGGCCGAAGCCGTCGGCCCGGACGACCTGAACAAGGTCCTCGATGCCCCGATGGAGCGGAGCTTCGCGATCGACCAGGGGAAGCGCACCTTCTGGTACCACGCAGGCAATCCCCCGGTGAAGGAACCGACCTGGCGGTACCTCAACGGCCTGACCGCCTGCGCCTTCCTCTACGACACGACCGGGGAGAAGAAGTACCTGGATAAGGGTACGGCGCTGCTGTTGCGCGCCGCCGAACTTTGGCAGCGCGACTTCGAGGTCTGGCGCAAGTTCCCCGTCATCGTGGGCAGTCACGGCATCCTCGGTGGGAACACGCTCGCCCTCGGCTGGGCGACCGGCGGCTACACCAGTCCGTTCAGCATGCAGCGCCACGGGATGTTCAACGATTTCGACCTGCTGGCCAAGGACATGGACCCCGCTGCCCGCGAGAAGATCATCCGCGACTTCATCGTGCCGGCGGCGGTGCGCATGCAGCAGCACATCCTGTACTACAACGCCCAGGCCGTCGCCGACTATCCCATCCTCTACGCCGCGTTCGCCTCCCGCAACTGGCCGCTGGCCTCCTGCGCCTTCTCCTCGGAGCGCGGGATCGCCAACCTGATGCAGTGGTCGTTCGACGAGGAAGGCTGCTCGATCGAGGGGCACTATCACGCCTCGACCATCGAGCCGCTGCTGTGGTGCTCCGAACTGCTCTACGGGCGGGGGATTGACCTCTACGACTTGCGCATGGGCACGATCCTGCACAGCCGCTCGGCCCGGGCCGCCGGCTATCCGTTCAAGGGCCCCATCGTGGACTTCGTGGACGCCAAGCGCTTCCCGAAGGAGGTTCTGGCGGAAGTCACCAGGCCCAGTGACGGCCTGCACCTCTATTCCGGCCTGACCCTCCTGAGCTGGAAGGGGCTCGAGTTCCGCATGAACTGGGGCAAGCACATCTACCGCAGTTGCCCCGACCGCTGCGCGCTCGGCCTCTCCGTCAAGGACCAGGCGCACCCGCTGGCCAAGGCCATGGGCCAGCTTGGCGGCGGCACCTACCTGCATTCCTCGCTCCAGCAGAGCGTGATCATCGTGGATGAGAGCACGCAGAACCCGGTCTCGGCCCGCGCCACCGGCTTCGACGTGGACGGCCCGGTGCAGTTCGTGCAGGCCACGAGCGACGCCCATTACCCGGGGACGACCATCACCCGCACCTTCGCCATCGTCGGCCCGCACGCGCTGGCCGTGGACCGCGTGGTCGGCCAGGGACCGCACACGGTGGATTGGATGCTGATGCTGGCCGGGCCGAAGGTGTCGCTGGCCAACATGGCGGAGAAGACCGGCGGTTTCACCACCAAGCCGGACGAGGCCGGCCACATCTTCGGCGCCAAGCTGCATTCGCCCACCTACTTCATTGGCACGACCGATGATACCTGGACCGAAGGCGGCGGACGCCTGACCATGCTCGGCGCGAAGGGCACGGAGGTGCTGACCTTCCGCCTGCCCGAGACCTGGGCCTCGAGCATCGAGACGCAGAAGGCCGGCAAGGCCGCGTTGATGGTCCGCCGCCGCAACGTCACGCAGACCGATTTCGTCGCCTGCTTCTCGGCCGCGTCGCCAACGATCGAACGGCTGCCGGTGGAAACGGCCGCCGGCCAGGAGGCGCGGGCGGTGGGGCTGAAGATCACCCTCAAGGGCGGCCAGCCCTTCCAGGTGCTGGTGAACTTCGAGCCCGAGGGCATGGAGGTCGTCCTGGGCGCGCTGAGGACCAAGGAGCGGTTCGCAAGCGACTACAAGGAATGAAAGGAATGAGTAGGCCATGAGCAAGAGGTTGAAAGTGGCACAGATCGGGGTTGGCGGGTTTGGCGCACGCCGGCGTGAACTGATGCGGCAGACAGGGCTTTTCGAGTTGGTGGCGGCATACGACCTGAATCCGGAGGCGCTGGTGCGATGCGAGAAGGATGACGGGGCGAAGCCGGTTGCGAACTACGAGGCGCTGCTGGCGACTCCGGGCATCGAGGCGGTGGTCATCTCCACCGGCGCCAAGTTCCACGCGGATCAGGTCATCCAGGCCGCCGAGCGCGGGCTGCACGTGTTCGTCGAAAAACCGCTCTGCTCCACGCAGGATGAGGTCACGGCCCTGCTTGACGTGCGGAAGAAGACGGGCGTGGTCATTGGCGTTGGCCACAACGACCACCGGCACGACCCGGTGGCGCTGACGATCAAGAAGATGATTGATGAGGGGGCGTTCGGCAAGGTGGCGACCTTCGAGGAGACCACCTGCCACTCCGGCGGCCTGATGATCAAGCCCGGCGACTGGCGCGGCGACCCCGCCAAGAACCCCGGCGGCATGCTGTTCCAGTGTGGCTGCCACGCGCTGCACGAACTGATGTTCTACTTCGGCCCGATCACCGAGGTCTCGGCCATGATGCGCTACGATGTCCACACCACGCTGACCGCCGATGTGGCCCTCTGCCACCTCAAGTTCGCCTCGGGCCTGATCGGGACGCTGAACGCCTATCACGTCAGCCCCTACCGCTACACGCTGAACATCTTCGGCACGAAAATGAGCCTCTACCGCAACGAGCGCTACTTCGACGAGGGCACAACGCTGGTGATGCAGGAGGAATTCCTCGACGGCAAGAAGCAACCGATGAAGACGGTTCCAGTCGAAGGTCCGATGGACCACGCCGGCGGACTCCGCAGCTTCTACGAGGGGGTGCGCCACGGGACGCTCGTCTATCCGGACCTCATGGATGGCGCCCGCGCCGTCGCCGTGATCTTTGCGGCCGAAGAGTCCGCTCGGACCGGCAGGCCGGTCCGAATACCCAAGCTGTGAAGGAAACCGTATGAAGGCAGCACGTACCGAGGCGTCGAAGCCGAAAGCGCCCATCGGGCTCAAGGGCTAGGATCACCCAGCACCCCCTTCATGGAGTGGAGGAATGCAGAAGGTCACACTGGGAAGAACGGGCCTGGAAGTGTCCAGGCTGGGTCTGGGCGGGCTCTTTGTTGCCTCGTTCGCGTCCCCGGAGGACCAGGCCGTCAAGGCGGTCCATCGGGCGCTGGACCTCGGGGTCAACTACATTGACACCGCGCCAGGCTACCACAACAGCGAGGAGGTCCTCGGCAAAGCGCTGAAGGGGGTCACGCAGCCGGTGATCCTCTCGACCAAGTTCGGCGGCAGGCCGCAGCCCTTCAAGCCACAGGACAAGGCGTGCCTCATGGCCTCCATGGAGCAGAGTCTCAAGCTCCTCGGCCGGGATTCCATCGACATGCTGCTGATCCACGAGCCGGACC
>VGYV01000577.1 GCA_016872855.1 Planctomycetota bacterium | reverse complement strand
CCATGGCTCACGGTGTGATTCCGGTAGCGCTGGCACGGGAGGATTCTCAATCCCTAATTCAAAGGCGGTACCTGTCCCGCGGGATTCATCGCTCCTGAGCAAGGGCATCGGATCATCCTTTCAGGTGGAGGACGTTCTCGGAAATCTCGCGGCCCGAGTCGAAACTGCTCGTGATGAACTCGGATACCTTGAGGCGATCGGGGTATGGCGGCTCCTCAATGTAGTGATCTGTATCGACCAGAATCCCGAATTCGGGGTAGTTTCTGACAAGCTTCTGCGCCTTCACTTTCTCATAGAGCATTCTCTTCTGGTCGACAGGGTGTTTGTGCGGAACGTCCGCGGCCGCTTTCCGTAGGGCAGGGTCGACTTCGAGCCTCTGCTGAAATGCGGCAACCGCGAGCCGTGTCCGCACGGCGTTGCGCTCGCCGACGATCTGCCAGCTCACCTCCTCAACGTCGCCAATGCCGAGACCTTCGAAGCAGGTTCTCGGCAAAGCTTGGAGGTCTATTACAGCGCGCTTTGCCCCATCGTACGACGGCAACCCAAACATCCGCCAGCTCCGGAAGCCGATTCTCCCGAACTCCGAGACCTCCAACCGTTCCACAACAATCTTGGTCAACTCATCGGTGATTCGGGCAAACTCCTCGATAGAAACGACTTCTGCCACTTTCTCGCTCTGCTCATGCGAGAGGTCCAGCTTGAAATGAGAGAAGCAGAGCCGCAGGTCGTCCGCGACCCTCAGAACCACCCCACGGCTCGGCGTGGCCTCGGGACTCAACCAGCCCGGATACTTCCTGAGGACGTCGTTAAGGATGGCCCCGCAACGGTCCATGTATGTGTAGCCGTAGTCGTAACGCAACTCAAAGATGAGCTTGTGGATGATCGCCGGACCGGGAGTCTGCGTCATCTGTTCCTCCTTTGCTGGTGAAACTATTCAAACAGGATCTGGGGGAAAAGTCAACCACAGCTCGCCGTAATCGCTCAATGAGGCTCCCGAAGCGTCGGCCAAGAGTGAACGCGACAGCGCCACGGGGGCGCGTGGTGCCTGTCACACCGCTGACATGCAACTCCCTACGGGCTGGGGATTCGTGGCGAGGCATGTCATTGCGAGGACGAGGATGAGAAGAGCGGCATCGAGGCGATCGCCAAGACCAGGGGGCAAACTCGTCTCGGGCGGCGAAGGCAGGGAGCAGGGGTTCGGCTCAGGGGGCCAATTCCACTGAAAAAGGGGGGTAGGCCCCCTGAGCGCGCTGGGGGCTCCCAGTGCGTAAGTCATTGACAGGAGGTTGGTTACGAATCCGACCCCGGATTTTCTCAGGGGGCCAAATGCGGGGAGAGAGGAATTGGCCCCCTGACGCCGCCGGAGCGCCGGGATGGGGTGGCCGGGCGGGGTCTTGACGGGCGGGGGGGAAAGTGACAGAATGGGCGGCGGCGGAGGGGGCTCGGCAGAGAGGAGCGGGGATGTCACTTGGACGGTTGGCGATTGTTGCGTTGGCCTGCGTCGCGGTGGGGTGCGGGCCGAGGATGCCGCCAGGGGTCGAGCACTCGGGCGACCCGTGGGAGAATGGGCTGGGGATGAAGTTCGTGCTCGTGCCGCCGGGCGAGTTCCTGATGGGGAGCACGCCCGACGAGCATAAGGCGCTCATCGCCCGCGTGGGCGAGGGGAAGATTCGGCCCGAGCGGATCGCCGTCGAGAAGCCCGCACATACCGTTCGCATCACGGAGCCAGTCCTCTTCGGCAAGCACGAGGTGACGGTCGGCCAGTTCCGCCGCTTCGTACAGGCCACGGACCACAAGACGGATGCCGAGCGGGGCGGTGGCGCCCACGCCAGTGGCGGGCTCGACACGTGGGAGAAGAAGGCCGACGCCACCTGGCGGAAGCCCGGCTTCGAGCAGGGCGACGACCACCCCGTCGTGTGCGTGAGCTGGCGGGACGCCCAGGCGTTCGTCGCCTGGCTCAACAAGGCGGACGCTAAGAAGCCCCGCGGCTGGGCCTATCGCCTGCCAACCGAGGCGGAGTGGGAGTTCGCCGCCCGCGGCCCCGACCGCTTCGAGTGGGCCTGGGGCAACGACTGGGATGGCACGCGGGCGAACTTCGCCGACAAGCAGTCGGGCCTCCCCTGGGGCGACAAGGCAACCGACGACGGCCACGCACGCACGGCACCCGTCGGCGCCTACAGCCCCAAGGGCGACACGTCCCTCGGCATCGCCGACCTGACGGGCAACGTGTGGGAGTGGTGCGACGATTGGTTCGATCCCGCCTACTACCAGACCTCTCCCGCGGCAGACCCCGTGAATCGGAAGGAGGGCAACCGCCGCGTCGAGCGGGGGGGCAGTTGGGCCTTCACGCCCGACTACTGCCGCGCCGCTTTCCGCTTTGCCCTCGAGCCGGGCGAGAGCTATGATACCCTCGGGTTCCGAATCGTCCTTGCGCCCCGGTAATGGCCGCGGGGGCCGTACCGGAGGCCCTCACCCTGCCCTCTCCCAGGGGGAGAGGGGGGAAGGGGGCTCTTGGCCCTCTCCCTTTGGGAGAGGGGAGGGTGAGGGACGCCGGAACAGGCAACCACATTGGAGGCACCACGATGCGCTGCGAACCCCTGTCTCTCGTGCCCGTCATTCTGAGCGGCCTCGTGGGACTGGCCGTGGCTGGGGATGCGTCGTCCCTCCGCCTCGTGCCGTTCCCCAAGGAGGTGAAGCTAGCCGAGGGCCGGTTCGAGGTCAACGAGCCGCTGTTCCTCGAGGTGGGCAGCGAGGCGAGTCCGATGACATCTCAGCTCATCGAGGCCGAGTTGACGCGATTGGGCGTCAAGACGCGCAAACTTGGCTTTCCCACCGGCGCTGTCGTCGTTATGACCCATTCGGATGCCCCACGTGGCCCTCTTGCCAAGCCCGAGTTCCGCGCGAACCCGTCGGCGGAGGATTACCTCCTGACCGTTTACCCAAAGGACATCGTGGTCTGGGGCAACGGGCCGGCCGGCTTGCTCTACGGCGTCCAGACCCTTTGCCAACTGATCCGCGCGAATCTGAAGGACAAGGGGATTCCGTGCCTCACCGTCCGCGACTGGCCGTCGCTGCGGTGGCGGTGCTTCCAGGACGATCTGACCCGCGGCCCAAGCTCGACCCTCGATGAACTGAAGCGCGAGGTCGCGCTCGGCGCCTACTTCAAGCACAACCTCTTCACCTACTACATGGAGTACCAATACGCCTGGTCGAAGCACCCCATCCTTGGCCCGAAGGACGGCTCGCTCCTGCCCGAGGAATTGAAGGCGCTGGTGGCGTTCGGCAAGCCGCTTGGCGTGGACATCCTGGGCAATCAGCAGTCGTTCGGCCACTTCGGCCACATCCTCAAGCACGAGCAATACAAGCCCCTCCAGGAGGTCGGCGGCGTCCTCTGCCCGACGAAGGAGGAGAGCTACAAGCTCCTCGACGACCTCTATTCCGAGGTCGTCCCGCTCCTGCCGTTCCCCTTCTTCAACGTCTGCTGCGACGAGACGTGGGGCCTGGGCAAAGGGCCGTCGAAGGAGCAGGCCGACAAGATCGGCGTCGGCGGCGTCTACGCCGGCCACCTCCGCCGCATCCACGACCTGCTCAAGGACAAGTACGAGAAGCGGATGATGATGTGGGGGGATATTATCCTCCAGCATCCCGAGCACCTGAAGGAGATTCCGAAGGACACGATCATGCTCACCTGGGGCTACCACCCCGGCGCGAACTTCGAGGGGCAGATCGTCCCCTTCGCAAAGTCGGGCTACGAGTTCTTCGTCTGCCCAGGCGTGAACAACTGGAGCCGCATCCTGCCCGACTTCGGGGCGTCGGTGGTGAACATCCAGAACTTCGTCCGCGACGGCGCCAAGCACGGGGCGCTCGGCATGCTGAACACGGCCTGGGACGACGATGGCGAGAACGTGAACGCCCCGAGCTGGCACGGCCACGCTTGGGGCGCTGAGTGCTCGTGGAACGCTTCGAAGACGGCCTACGCCGACTTCAGCCGCCGCATAGGCGCCGTCCTCTTCGGCGACAAGGGCGACCGCTTCGGCCAGGCCATTGACCTCCTCGCCAAGACCCATCGCCTGCCAGGGATGAACGGCATGCACAACGGGCGGTTTTGGCAGGACGACCTTGGGCCGATGAAGACCACCGTGGCGGCGGAGAAGGCAAACGCCCAACGGCTCCTCGAAATCGTCAAGCCCGCCATCGAGCACCTTGAGGCGTGCAAGAAGGAGGCGACGGCGAACGCCGAGCTTCTCGACGCCTTCCTCTGCGGCGCTCGTCGCATGGAGCTCATCGGCCAGCGCATGCTCGACCGCCTCGAGGTCGCCGCCCTCTACAGTTCCGCCTACGAGGGAGCCGTGAAGGATGCTCCGCCACTGCTGGAGAAGGCCCAGGCGATCATCGAGAAGAACCGCGACGCCCACGAAGCCATCGGCAAGCAGTTCGCCGAGCTATGGCTGCGCGAGAATCGCCCCTACGCCCTTGACTGGACGATTGGCCGCTACAAGGCACTCGTCGCCCGCTACGGCGCCCTTGCAAAGCGCCTCGCCGCGCTCCGCAAGGACGCCGAGGCCGGCAAGCCGCTTCCCGCGCCCAGCCAGGTCGGCCTCGCCCTCCTCGAGCTCGGCGTCCGCAAGACCCGAGCCGACAGGATCGTGCAGACGCCCCTTCAACCGGACCTGCCCTGGGCTTTGCTGCACGCGCGCGCCCGAATCGGCTTGGCCGTTGGCGCGGGAGCTGCGGACCGGTCGGACCTGCCCATCGAGCTGGACCTGCCCTTGTCCAAGGAACTCATCGAGTGCTCAGCCGCCGCCTTCCGCATAGACGGTGAGCGGCGACAGGAACTCCCCGCCCAGTTGGCCCCCGCTGACAGCCCGGGGCGGGCCCGCCTTGCGCTTGTGGCGGTCGGTCCCATTCCCAAGGGTTCTACAGCCAATATCCACGTCTACATCCATATCCCGCTGCCCAAGCCCGTGTTGCCGCCACAGGGCGCGGTCTCGACGCGCGACGCGCCCAAGGGGATGAAGTGGCTGGAGAACGACAAGGTGGGGCTCCTCCTCGGCCCCGAGGGTGCGCACATCTATCGGTGGGAGATCAAGGGCATGGGCAGCCGCGACGTGACGATGCCTGGGGAGACGGGCTGGGCCGGCTTCGCCGACGTTGGCGGCGAGCACCGGAGCGCCGCCAACAAGCTCCAATGCGTTGCCAGTGGGCCGGCGCTTGTGCGATATGTCTGCACGGACGAACACGGACTGACACGGACGATCAGCCTCTTCGCCGGGGCGTCGTGGGTCGAGGTGACGCTGAACTCGCCGGTCGGTTACTTCTGGGCCTTCGACGACCCGAAGAACTTCGCGGCC
>VGYV01000576.1 GCA_016872855.1 Planctomycetota bacterium | reverse complement strand
TATCCCGATAGTATACAAGTCACTGGGCGAAAGTCAAGCCCTTTCTCGAATGCGAATCTGCTCCGTACCTACAAGGGAACCCTAACCCAAGGCAGGCCAACCACTAATCGCTCGCCCGTCTCCCTGAAAGCGGAATCGCTGGGCACATGACCCTTCCCGCCAGGAGTCCGCGCTCTGCCTCACACCCGCAGGTTGGACCGCCCGAGGCGGAGCTGGCGACCACCGTCCACCACCCCGGCGAGCATTCCGTAGTTGAACAACTACGGAACAACGTCCCTTGCTGCCCCTCGCGTGAAGGCGCGTGCGCACCGGCCCCCCCCGCGTGGCATCCGCGCGCTGCCTCACACACCCACATTGGACTGCCCAAGGCGAAAGCTCGCGACCACCGCTCGTCCCTGCGAGTATTCCGTAGTTGAACAACTACGGAACGATATCGCTCGCTCCCCCTCGCGTCAAGGTGCGTGCGCAGCGGCACCTCCCGCGCGGAGCCCGAGCGCTCCCTCACGCGCACATTGAACTGCCCAAGGCGAAAGCTCGCGGCCACCGCTCGTCCCTGCGAACATTCCGTAGTTGAACAACTACGGAACGATATCGCTCGCTCCCCCTCGCGTCAAGGCGCGTGCGCAGCGGCACCTCCCGCGCGGAGCCCGAGCGCTCCCTCACGCGCACATTGAACTGCCAAAGGCGAAAGCTCCCGGCCACCGCTCGTCCCCGGCAATCGTTCCATAGTTGAACAACTACGGAACGATATCGCTCGCGCCCCCTCGCGTCAAGGCGCGTGCGCAGCGGCACCTCCCGCGCGGAGCCCGAGCGCTCCCTCACGCGCACATTGAACTGCCCAAGGCGAAAGCTCGCGGCCACCGCTCGTCCCCGGCGAGCGTTCCGTAGTTGAACAACTACGGAGCGCTTTTCCCACGCCGAGCTTGCGCAAGGCAAGGCGCACGCCTACAATCACGCGAGATGAAGGAGACGTGCCGTGTGTGATGCGCCCTGTCTGTGGGTCGGGGCCACTGTTGTGGCGATGGCTGGCCTCATGGCTCAGGCGGCAGAGGCACGCCATCTGTCCCGAGCGGAACTCCTCGACCGCATCCGCGGCGGATGGGCGGGACAGATGATCGGGAACGTCCAGGGCCTGCCCTTCGAGTTCAAGTACAAGGATGAGCCCGGGCCGCTGCCCGACTTCACGCCGAACCTGCCCCGCTGCCGCAGCGACGACGATACGGACATCGAGTGGACGCATCTCCACGCGATGGACCGCCTCGGCACGCTCCTCGTGCCCTACCCCGACCTCGCCCGCGAGTGGGTCCACTCGATCAACCGCCGCATCTGGGTCTCCAACGAGCAGGCGCGCAAGCTCATCGGCCAGGGCATCGTGCCGCCCTGGACCTCTCATTTCGCCCTCAACCCCCACGCGAAGTACAACCTGTCGGGCCAATTCTGCGCCGAGGCGTTCGGCCTCCTCGCCCCCGGGCTGCCCAACGAGGCGGCCCGCATCGCCCGACACTACGTCCACATCACCGTCCGCGGCGAGCCAGTCCAGGCCTGCGCCCACACCACGGCGATGATCGCCCTGGCGTTCTTCGAGCGCGACATCGAGCGCATCGTGACCCGCTCCCTCGACGCTGTGGACCCGAGGAGCGAGCACGCCGAGATGGTCCGCGATGTGCTCGCCTGGCACAAGCAGTGGCCGGCCGACTGGCAGGCGACCCGCGCGGCGATTCAGAAGAAGTACCGCGACGAGCGGAAGTGGAACATGAACGCCACAGTGACCAACGGCGCCCTCGTCGTGGCCGCGCTCCTCTACGGCAAGGGCGACTTCGTGGAGACGCTGCGCCTGAGCTTCGCAATGGGCTACGACGCCGACTGCAATGCGGCCACCTGCGGCACCGTGCTCGGCGTGATGCTCGGCGCGAAGGCCATGGCCGCCCGCCCCGGCTGGGTGCTGCCCGAGCACTACGACAACACCACCCGCGACGGCCTGCCGAAGTCCGAGACGCTGGACGACCTTGTCGCGCTCACCGCCCGCCTGGCCGACAAGGCCATCCTCGCCGCCGGTGGCCGCAAGGAGGGAGAGGGCGACGGCGCCGTGTACCTCATCCCCATCCAGGAGCCGGCCCTCCTCGAGCGCCTCGCCGAGGTCCTGCCCACCGGCGACCTCAAGGAGGTGGACGAGGCGATTGACCAGGAGGCGCTGAAGCGCCTCGACGACTCCAGCCCCGCCGCGCGCTCCTTCGCCGCCATTCGCCTGGCCACCCGCCGCGTCCCCCTCGCCCCCGCCGAGAAGGCCAAGACCGCCACCATGCTCAATGAGACGCTCAAGGACGAAGTCCTCGCCCCCCTCGCGAAAGCGGCGCTCGAGGCCCTGGCGCCGCCGCAGTAGGCTTGACATGCTGTGCTGATCCTGCTATAAGCCGTGCAAAGGTATGAAAGAGGATTCGAGGGCGGAGGCAGGCTCGGCGGCGCGGGAGCATTGGATGGCTTCCAAGGCGACCACGGGCGAGCCGAGGCGAACACAGGCGAGTTGGGTCGCAGGTGTTTCTCCTCTCAACCCCCTCCGCAAAGCCGGGTCCCTGGGGTCGGGGGGAAAGGAGTCGGAGCATGCCGGCGAAGAGTGTCGAGGCGTTCTTTGACAAGGTCGCGGCGAGCAAGGCCCTCCAGACGAGGCTGCGGGCTCTGCACCGGAAGACGCTGAAGGAAACCAAGCGAATCAATGACCAGGCCTCGGCCGAGGTCGTCAAGATCGCCGCCGCTGCGGGATTCAGATTCAGGCTGGCGGACCTGACCCAGGCGCGCAAGAGGAGGGCATCGAAGGCATCCCAGGCCCAACTGAGCGAGGTCATGGGTCAGGCTTGGCTTTGCACTGGAACCCTATTGAACATCTGCTTGAGCCAGAATTGGCAATGCGGTGAAGGAGCCTGGTATTGAGCGTATCGCCACCTGTGAGTTCTTGCGGGCCAGGCACTTTCTGCTCTTGACATGCCGTGCTGCTCCGGCTATATTGCATCGAGAGACCTGAGGCAGGAGCCGAATGCGGAGGCAGGCTCGGTGGCGCGGGAGCATTGGATGGTCTCCAAGGTGACCACGGGCGAGCCGAGGCGGACACAGGCGATCTAGGTCGCTGGTGTTCCTCCTCTGTACCCCCTCCGCAGAATCGAGTCCCTGTGACCAAGGGGAAAGGAGTGCGACCGTGGCGTCGAAGAGTGCAGAGGCGTTCTTTGAGAAGGTCGCGGGGAGCAAGGCCCTCCAGGCGAAGCTGAAGGCCTTGCACCAGAAGACGCTCAAGGAAACCAAGCGGATCAAGGACCAGGCGTCGGCCGAGGTCGTCAAGATCGCCGCCGCCATGGGGTTCAGGTTCAAGCTGGCGGACTTGACCCAGGCGCGCAAGGGAGAGGTGTCCCGGGCCCAACTGGCTCAGGTGGTCGGCCAAGCGATAGATTGCAGCGGCCGCATCTATAGCTATTGCACGGCACAGAACTGGAGCTGCGGATACAACTGGTACTGATCGTATCGTCACCTGTTACTATGCTGGCTATGGGTCTGCTTGCATCCTCGCGGTAGCGCCGCCTCCCAGGTGGCTTCGTAGTTGCCCGCCGCCAGGGAGATTGCGCGTTGCTTTCGCAACGCATGCGCTGAGGGCGTCATGTCCGGACGCTATGCCAAGCTGACAAGAGACTGGATGCTCCGCGGGTGGAGCGACATGCCCAGGGCGCTCGTGAACTGGGCAACCGGCGAGCAGCGCGTGCTGAAGACGATGGGCCTCTACGTGGCCGAGTCGTGCGACGGCCAGACGGACTTCGAGTCGCTTGCCTTCCTGCCCAACCACCAGGCCATGCTCGACCTGCTTGTTGCGGAGGGGATTGCCGAGGAATGCCAGGAGGGGGATTCCGTCGAGCGATGGCAGCGATACCGGAAGGCCAAGAACCCACGCCTGACGGGCATTCACTGGCACGTGACCGGCCGGTGCAACCTGAACTGCCGGCACTGCTACATGCAAGCCCCCGCCGGGAGATACGGCCAGCTCCCGTTCGACGCGATGGCCAGGCTCGTCGAGCAGTTCGAGCGGGCGAACGTGCTCGAGGTCTCCCTGACTGGCGGCGAGCCGTTCTTGAGAAGGGACCTCCTGAATATCCTCCAGTTGCTGGCCCAGAGGAAGATACGCCTCGCCCAGATTTTCTCGAATGGCCTGTTGATCACGGACCGCCACTTGGCAGGCATCCGGAAGGTCGGCTTCAGCCCGGCCTTCCAGATTAGCTTCGACGGGGTCGGCGCCCACGACCAGATGCGCGGGACAAGGGGGACCGAAGAGCGCGTGGTTGGCGCCATCCGCCGGTTGCGCGCCGCAGGGTTCCCCGTCGTGGTCGCCACCGCCATCGACCAGCTCAACCTGGCCGCTCTGGCCGATACCTACGGACTGGTGAGGGGGCTGGGGGTCCAGGGATGGCGCATCTCGGCTCCGCAAGAGACGGGGAACTGGCGAGGGACAACTACCGCCGCGGCCCTGGACCAACAGGCGGATGCCTGCGCGCCGTTGCTGCGGCGGTGGCTCAAGGACGGACGGCCGTTCTCCATCCAACTGAGCGGCTTCTACAACGGCGGGCGGCCGCGGAGCCCCGAATCCGGCCGCCCGGTCAAGCGGAAGCCTCGCGCGGGTCGAGGGTTGAGGCGGCCGGCGGAAGTCCCGGACACGCCGGTGCACACACCGGAGAGCTACGACTGCGGCGCGTGCCGAGAGCAGCCTAACCTCCTGCCGGACGGCACACTGGTCCCCTGCCCCGGCTACGTGGACAACGTCTTCCAGGACCGGATGCCAAACCTGCTGCGTGAGGACCTGTCGAAGGTCTGGAGACGCTCCTTCCTGCGCCGGTTCGTAGACATGAAGAAGAAGGACGTGCTTGCCAAGAACCCGGAGTGCGCGGCCTGCGAGCTGTTCAAGGACTGCGGCGCCGGGTGCAGGGCCTCGGCGCTGACGGAGACGGGCAACCTGCTGGCGAAGGACCCGGTCGCGTGCGAGCTGCACAAGAAGGGCTACAAGAAACGCTTTCGGGAGATGGCGGACGAGGCGTTAGGGAGGCCGGGCCCTCGCTTCAGGGGGCCAACCTAGAGGGCAAGACAGGCTTGGCCCCCTGAGAGCTATTCGCAAGTGCTTTAGCAGCCAATACTTACGCAGTGATCTCAGAGGGCCAAATGTGAAGAGAGAGATTGGCCCCCTGACACCCTGGGGCGCGGCGGGTGGGAACCGCGGCGGCCTGGCCGCGTCCAATGAGGTAAGGAGGGTTGCGCCCTCGGCGGACCTGTGACATGATGAATGAGCCTGAACCGACACTCAGTTGGAGGAGACGACGATGAGGAAGCTCGTGGCGGCGGCGGT
>VGYV01000575.1 GCA_016872855.1 Planctomycetota bacterium | reverse complement strand
GCTCCGGAGCCCGTGCTCCTGGCCAAGCAGGCCATCGAATCCATCGCCAGCGGCACGGTCGAGGTGCTGGTCGAGACGACGACCTCACGGGACAACGTGACGCGGATGGCGAGACACCTCGGCTGCTCCGTGGCCGCCGAGGAAGTGGGCGGCGAGTTCCGCCTGACGATCAAAAAGGGCTGACCATGCCTCGTGGCATTGTCCTCTTCCACACGATCCACGACCTTTTCCGCCTCGAGGCGGAGCTGGGGAAGCTCGGCGTGGCTACGAGGGCGATCCCGACCCCGCGCGAGCTGAGTTCCGACTGCGGCAGCGCCCTGGCCTTCGACCCCGCGCACCTCGATGCCGTGCGCGGCGCCATCGCGGCGCTGAAGATCGAGACCGAAGGTATCACCCAGATTGATCATTGAAAGGAGCTTGCAATGCGCCCCCTGATGGGCACGTGTGTGGTTGCGGCCGTGGCGTTCTCGCTCTCCGCCTGCCTGCCCGGCGTGCGCCGCGGCGGCGACGCCTGCTGCCCCGGCGGCGTGTGCCCTCTGCCCACGACCCGGCCCGCAACGGCCAAGCCCGTGGTCGTGGACCACGAGAAGCGCGAGTTGCGCCTGCCCGGCGTCGTGCAGAAGACCGACGCGCCGCGGATGAACGACTTCGGCTCCCACTTCTCCGCCCTCCTCGGCTGCAAGGGCGGCAAGGTGGACGAGCATTTCGTCTTCCTCGTGGATGCCTGGACGCCCGAGGTCTACGCCGGCCTGCTCGAGCTGGGCGCGCGCCCCCGCGCGACCTTCGGCTCCGGCGGCGCCGTGGACCACGCCGGCGGCAAGCTCGCGCTCATTGACAAGGGCTACATGGAAGGCGACGCCCTTCTCATCTGGATCGAATGGCAGACGCCAGAGGGCACGAGGCGCCGGGCCTACCAGGATTTCTTCATCGAGAAGACGGTGGTGGACGGCAAGGAGGCGATCAAGCCCTGGACGCCGCACTTCATCCTCCACGGCAGCGGCGTGCTCAACGACACCCGCACCGGCTGCATCGCCTGCACCCACGACTGCCCCGGCGGCATCATCGCCAACAACCAGTTCCCGCTCAAGCAGCCCATCCCGACGCTCAAGGCCAACTGGGAGCTGTTGCCCGCGCCGGGCACCCGCGTGACCGTGGTCATCCGCCCCGTGCCCTCGGCCCCGCCGAGGACGCACGGGGCGTTGCCCGAGGCCTCGCCGCCCCCGAAGGCCGAAGCCGCGAAGTGAGTTGTTGCCGGAGCGCTTCGGCGGAAGCATCCCCTCCTACCCCTCTCCCTTTCAGGGAGAGGGCGCCTCGTCCGCGAGGCGGGTGAGGGTGAGGCTGTGACGAAGGGTGCACCCTCCCCCTTCCCCCTCCCTCCGAGAGGGAGGGGGACAGAGTGTGTGTCTCATTGGAAGGAGCTGTGCATGCAACACTGGTTCGCACGCACCGTGTCGCTCGGCGTCGCACTCGGCGCGCTCGCTCGCGCAGACGATGCGCCACCAACCCACGTCGAGGGTAAGAGCATCGAGGTGGCCGCGGCCGCGAAGGGCGCGCGGGTCGCCGGCCTCAGCCTGGCTCCCGGCGGCAATCTGCTGGTCTGCGACGCCGCGAACAAGGCCGTGCTCGTCCTCAGCCCCAACGGCGAGCTTGTGGCCCACTGGGCCATGCCTTTCGCGCCGCAATCGGTGTGCGCCCACGATGCCGACACGCTCTATGTGGGCGGCCAAGGCCAGGTCGCGCGCCTCGACAAGTCGGGCAAGGTGGTGAAGACGGTCGAGGTCGTCCCCGGGGAGGCCAAGGCGGGCGGCATCGCTGCCATCGCCACCAGCGGCGGCGACGTCTTCCTCGCCACCCATGTCGGCTTCAGCTTCTCGGTGATTCGCTACACCCTCGACCTGGCTGAGCCGACGCTCATCGTGCAGCGCCTGCGCGGCTGCTGCGGCCAGATGCACGTCGCGGCCAGGGACGGCGTGCTCTACGCAGCCGAGAACGCCCGCCACCGCATCGTCCGCTTCGACCGCGAGGGCAAGGAGCTGGGCGCCTGGGGCGAGGCCAGCCGCACCCAGGTCCAGGGGTTCGGCGGCTGCTGCAACCCGATGAACCTCTGCTTCGGCTCCGAGGGCGAACTCTACACGTCCGAGAGCGAGGGCCGCGTGAAGCGCTACACGCCCGACGGCAAGTTCCTCAGCCTTGTCGGCCTGCCCAAGCTCGGCGGCGGGTGCCTGAACGTCTCGGTCGCCGTCAGCAGCGACGCCAGCCGCGTCTTCGTCCTCGACACCACAGCCGGAGCCATCTGTGTCCTTGCGAAGAAGTAGCCTCGCCGCCCTCCTCGCGTTCCTTGCTGGGTGCGCTGGTTCCGCCTCTGGGCGCCCGTTGCGGCTTGTCGTGATGGACCCCCTGGCGGCGCCGCTCGCCTGCAAGTGCGTCGAGGGCTTCGCCCAGCGCGACTACGCGAAGCTAGCTGCCTTCCTCTCGGCTCGTTTGGGCCGGCAGGTGGAGGTGGCGTTCGCTGAGAGCTTGGCCAAGGCTCCGGCCGCTCCCGACCTGATCATCGGCAAGTGGTCGGTCGTGGCCCACGATGCGGCGGCGGCGAAGACCCCCGTCCGTGCCATCGCGCGGCTCACCGACAAGGCGGGGAGCGCGGACTTCCGCGGCCTGTTCGTCGTCCGCGCCGACGACCCCGCGAAGGGCATCGCGGACATGAAGGGGCGCTCGATCCTCTTCGGGCCGCCCGAGGCCGCCGAGAAGCACTCCGCCGCCTTCGCCGCACTCGACGAGCGCGGCCTCCCGCTGCCCAAGCCCGTCGCCACCCGCCCCTCCTGCACCACGTCCGCTGCCGAGGTCGCCGACAAGCAGGCCGACGCCGCGGTCATCTCCAGCTACGCCCTCGCCCTGCTTGAGGGGTGTGGGAGCATTGACAAGGGCGCGCTCCGCGTGGTCGGCGCAACCCGCCCGCTCCCCTTCATCGCCGCCTTCGCCACCGCGGGTGTTGACCCGACAGACGGGCGCCGGATCGCCGAGGCCCTCCTTGCCATGGGGTCCGACCCCGCCCTACTGGCTGCGATGGAGTCGCGCGACGGCTTCGTGCCGCCTCCTGCGCCCGAGGCGGGCTGGCCCGACTGGCGCGGCCCCCGCCGCGACGGCTCCAGCCCCTCCCTCCCCCCCGCTCTCCCTGCCAAGAGCCAAGTGCTGTGGCTGCAACCACTTACGGGCCTCAGCCCGGCCGGCGTCGCCGCCACCAACCGCCACTTGCTCGTGGCCGACAAGAGCGGCGACGGCGGGGAGGACATCTTCCGCTGCTTCGACGCCGCCACAGGAGTGCCGCTCTGGACCCTCGCTTATCCCGCCCCCGGCGAGATGGATTTCACGAGCGCGCCCCGCGCCCAGCCGGTCATCGCCGATGGCCTCGCCTACCTCCTCGGCGCTTTCGGACACCTTCATTGCGTGAAGCTTGCCGCTGGGCAGGTGGTCTGGACCCGCCACCTCGCGGACGATTTCGCTGCCAAACGGCCCACCTGGGGTTATGCTTCGACGCCCCTGGTCGTGAGAGACATGCTGATCGTCAATCCAGGAGCGCGTAGCGCTTCACTCGTCGCACTCAACCGCTTCACTGGCAAGGAGATATGGCGCAGCCCCGGCCGCCGCGCCGCATACGCCAGCTTCATCCTCGCCACCCTCGGCGGGGTCCGCCAGATCGTCGGCTACGACGCCACGACCCTCGGCGGCTGGGACCCTGCAACTGGCCGCCGCCTGTGGGAGCTAACTCCTGATCTGACAGGCGATTACAACGTACCCACGCCCATCGCCCTCGGTGGCAAGCTGCTCGTTGCCACCGAGAACAACGGCACCCGCCTCTACGCCTTCGGCTTGGACGGCCGCATCCGCCCCCAGCCCGTCGCCGCCAACGCCGACCTTGAGCCGGACGCCGCGACGCCCGTCGCCACCGAGGGGCTGGTCTTCGGCTGCTCGGGCCAGCTCGCGTGCCTCGACGCCGCAAGCCTCAAGACGCTCTGGAAGGCCGAGGACCGTGTGGCTTACGACGATCACGTGTCGCTCATCGCCGGCAGCGGCCGCGTCCTCATCGCCACCGCCCGCGGTGAGCTGCTCCTCCTCCGCGCCAGCCGCGAGCGGCACGAGGTCATCTCCCGCCTGAAGCTCTTCGACAGCGCCGACACCTGGTCCCACCCCGCCCTTATCGGCGGTCGCCTCTACATTCGGACGCAGTCGGCCGTCGCCTGTATCCTCCTTCCCGCATCGGGCCTTGCGCGCGACCCATCGCATGCCTATCATTGAGGGCCACGGGATCGGGCCGCCGTTCGCTGTTCCCTGACGGGAGAGGCTATGATAGCAAGGCCATTGAGGGTCCTCGGCGCCGTGCGGGTCTGCCTGCTTGTGGCGTCCCTCGCATGGGGCGCCGAGGATATCCTGATCGCCGACTTCGAGGGGAAGGACTACGGGAACTGGAAGGCCGAGGGTGAGGCATTCGGCCCAGGCCCAGCCCGCGGCACCCTGCCCCGTCAGATGCACGTGGATGGCTTCCTCGGCAAGGGGTTGGTGAACAGCTACTACAAGGGCGATGGCACGACTGGCACCCTTACCTCGCCTCCCTTCAAGATTCAGCGCAAGTTCGTCTGCTTCCTCATTGGAGGAGGCGGCTATAAGGACGAGACCTACGTTGCCCTGCTAGTGGACGGCAAGGCGGTCCGCACGGCCACGGGGCCAAACGTCCAGCCCGGCGGCTCCGAACGCCTCGCCTGGCACTCCTGGGACGTGAGCGACCTGGCCGGCAAGGAGGCCGTGTTCCAGATTGTGGACAAGCGGACCGGCGGATGGGGACACATCAACGTGGACCACATCCTCCAAAGCGACAAGAAGCGCGAGGAGAAGCCTGCCATGCGGGAAATCGCCATCGAGAAACGCTACCTCCACCTCCCCGTGAAGAACGGCGCCGCGAAGCAACGGATGAAGGTGTCGGTTGGGGAGAAGACTGTGGACGAGTTCGACATCGAGCTGGCCGAGGGCGCGCCCGACTTCTGGGTGTTCCTCGACATGGCCCCCTACAAGGGCCAGAAGGCCAGGATTGACGTCGGCCGCCTGCCCGAGGAGTCGAAGGCCCTCGACGCCATCGTCCAGGCCGACGACGTGCCCGACGCCGCGAACCTCTACAAGGAGAAGCACCGCCCGCAATTCCACTTCTCCTCCCGCCGCGGCTGGAACAACGATCCCAACGGCCTGGTCTTCCACAAGGGCGAGTACCACCTCTACTACCAGCACAACCCCTATGGCTGGAACTGGGGCAACATGCACTGGGGCCACGCAGTGAGCAAGGACCTGGTGCACTGGACCGAGCTGCCCATCGCCATCTACCCCTTCCGCT
>VGYV01000574.1 GCA_016872855.1 Planctomycetota bacterium | reverse complement strand
GCAGGGGGCGGCAGAATGCCCTGGCGGCCGGCGCTTCTGTCGCCCCTGCGGGGGCTGGACCGTGGGCCGCCAAGTCCACGGGCTTACGCCCGTGGCTACCTTCTAACGCCCCTGACGGGGCTGCGAGCCCTCATCCCCAGAGATGTGGGCAAAGATCAGGGCGTTGCCCTGGGCTGTCATAGTACGCCCCTTAGGGGCTTCGGAGCGGCAGTGCGAGGATTGGAGGGGATGCTGGAGTGGCCCCACCCCCTTGCCACGCGGCGCATCCGGGCGTATGATTGGGGTAGACCGACCGAAGGCGCCATTCAGGAGGGCAAGCCATGGCCGACGACAAGCAGGCGAAGCTGAGAGAGCTGAAGCAGAAGCTGGAGGACCTGAAGAGCCGCAACCCCGCCCACTGTAGCGGCACGGCCACCTTCGTGGGCACGGCGCACTCGATGCCGCGCACGCTCTACGCCCAGATCGAGGAGATCGAGGAGCAGATCAAAGCTCTCGATAAAAGGTAGCTTCCATTCCAGTGTAGTGAGCGCCAGGCTAGGGGACTCTGCATGAACCGTATCGCGGTGCTGGCATGGGTGCTGGCCTTCGCATCGGCGAACCAGGCAGGCGCACGTGCCGCGACTCCAGAAGCAGAGCCGTGGAAAGAGGTCTGGAAGATCACCACAGACTGGCCGTGGCTTCGGTCGCCAGCGGTGACCGACGGGAAAGCAATCGTCGGCACAGGCCACGATGTCCTGACGGCGCTTGAGCTAAACACCGGGGAAGTTGTCTGGGCAACGAAGGTGCGCTCCGCCTTCCAGGGAGCGATCGTCATCGACGGCGTCGCTTATATCGGCGGCAGCGACAACGATATGCATGCGGTGAACGTCCGCGATGGGAAACTGCTCTGGTCATATCAGGCATTCACCCCGTGGGAGGGGGACGGCTTTATGAAAGGAAGGCCGAGCCACGGGGTCAAGGCGCTAGGTGTCGAGGAAGGCTGTGCTCTCTTCTCATCGAGCGATGGCAACGTGTACGGGATTTCGTTGGCCGACGGCAAGAAAGCCTGGCAGCTCGGATCGCCCCCCGGCTGGTCCCGGTGCCTGTCTGGCGGTGTGTTGTACCTTCTTGGCAAGGATGACAAGGTCTTCGCCGTGGACGCCAGGACCCGTGGTACGCTCTGGGCAAAGGAGCGAACCACTGTTCACAGGTTCCCCTACAGGTTCGGCGGTGCCGTGTTCATGGCCGGCGAAGGCCGGGTCGCTGCCTTGTCGGCACGAGATGGCACCCAGCTCTGGGTTACCGATACGCCGCGCAAAGCTCGGATGATGGCGCCGCTCCAAGCGGTAGGGGATGCCCTGATAGTCCTTGGCGAGTGGGACGATGACACGGTTTACGGCCTACACCGTGAGACAGGCAAGATCCTCTGGCAGGCGCGTGTCACAGGATACCCTCGTAGCTCAGCGCTCTGGGGCGAGGACAAGCTTCTCGCTTCCACAAACGCAGGCATGGTTTCAGCCATCAACGCCAGGACGGGCCATGTCCTCGCAGAACGCCCTTTGGGTGTCACTGGCATGGAGGCTCCCACAGTTGCAGGGGGCCTCATCCTGGTCCCCAGCCAGGAGCCTGTCGAAGGCAAGCCCCATGGGAGAGGTGTGTTGACAGCCTATCGGCTCGACGCGGGCGGATGACCCCGCTCCCGCGTTCTCACGGCAGCTTCAGGTCGCTCGGCTTGACGCCGCGCTTGAACTTGTTGAAGCCGATGGGGATGGGGTCGTAGCTGCCCACGAAGTCCACCTTGGCCCGGTCGGGAATCTGGGCCTCCATGCCCACGCACCAGTAGGCGGCGTTGGCGAGGAGGCGGCGGAAGCCCTCGCTCTTGAGGTCGCCCGCGTGGCCCATCGTGGTGGTGAAGACGCGGGCCGCCTTGCCCTCCGTGCCAGTGTAGGTCTTCGTCCAGGCCACGGGGATGGCGGGCTTCTTCTCGTTCACGGCGTCGGTGGGCTTCATCCCCACGAGCACCTGGCCGAGGATGACGGGCGTGCAGTCGCCCTCGAGCTTCGTGAGGGCGTAGACGTCGGAGGGGCCGAAGATGTCCTCGCAGCCCCGCACGATGGGGTTCTTCTCCTGGCCTGGGGCGACGATGCCGCGGGTGGCCTCGACGTTGTGGTGGCCGTAGTGAGCGACCCAGGTTTCGCCAAACACCTGGCGTCCGTAGCCGCCCTTGGGGTCGGGCGAGCGCCAGCTCCACTTGGCGTAGGTCTTGTTCTTGTTGAAGTTGAAGGCGTGGGTCGAGGTTCGGAGGCCCATGATGGGCTTGCCGGAGTTCGTGTAGTCGAGGATGAGCTTCATCTGGTCGTCGGGCAGGTCGCGGAAGCGCAGGTGCATGATCATCAGGTCGGCCGTCTTGAGCGCCTCCAGGCCGGGGATGTTGTCGAGCGTGGACATGTCGATCTCGCCCGACTGCGGGTTGATGGCGAAGAGCACGGTGCACTTGAAGCCGTGGTGCACGGCCAGGATGCGTCCGAGCTGCGGGATCAGCTCCTCGGAGCGGTACTCATCGTCGCCCGCGATGAGCACGATGTGCTTCCCCTTCCCCGGCCCTTCTTTGCCCTCGTAGACCACCCACGGATCGTCGGCCATTGCTGAGTTCCTTCCCGGACATAGGTGCGCGGCCAGGACGGCCGCAAGCAAGCTGAGCGCGGACGAATTGGTGCGCATAGTGACCCCCTTGCGTTCCTGCGGGTGCCCCGCGACAAGGACGCTCTACAGAAGTACCCGGCGCGCCGGCCTCGCGCGGCAGCAGTGGTCCGCACGGCCGCCGCGGAGCGCGCGGCGCGCGAGCCGCCGGGCGAAGGCCGTGGCCGGCCCCGGCGGCCTCCCCGGGCAGCCTGCGGTGCTCAGCCCTATTGCTTCTTCTTGACGACGAAGTAGACGACGATCAGCGCGACCAGGAGGGCACCCATGATCACGTAGTACATGGCCTTCTCTCACTCCTCTCTGATGGTGTCAACGGCCAGGCGGCGCCCTACGTGGGTGCGCCGCGACCGGATGCTCAAATCATAGCGCCGAGCCGCCCGCCGCGCAAGCGAATCTGCAAGGTCGCGCCCACGGCGAGCCAGCTCATCGCAAGAGCAGCAGGGATGGCAGCGAGACGGTGACGATTCTGGGGTCCGGCACGGCCACATCGTCGTGCATGGTGACCAGGATGCCGAACGGGACATTTCCTCTCGGCTGCCTTGAACTGCTCGTAGGTCATGCCAGCAGCGAAGTTGGGGTCTTGCCCATCGCCTCGTCGTCTCCCGTGCCGCTTCCAGCCCAGAGCATGAATTCAGCGGTACAGGGGGCCCAGTGCGGCGCACGCTCGGAAATCGTCGCAGCCGAAGGCGTCCCAGAGCTTCGGCCGGAAGACCTTCTCCCTGGGTACGTTGTGGAAGTCAACCGGAATGCGGAGCATGGCGTTGAGGGTCACAAGGTCGGCGCCGATGAGGCCGAAGCTGTTGGCGTCGTGGTTCGGGCCGATGCGGCCCATGTACCCGAAGCTGGTCATGTCGCGCGGCGCCCAGTACGTCTCGGGCCAGGTCTTGTCAGTGACCTGGCTGATGTGGTCGGCGACGTTGCGGGGGAGCTCGACGGTCTCGCCCTCGACGACGGAGCAGGTGAGCTTCTCGCCGACCATGTTGTAGCGGTAGGCGGTCATGGGGATGCCGCCAGGCGTGCGGTAGTGGCTCGACAGGCCGTCGCCGGGGAAGTACTCGAGTGCGGCGCGCATGTAGGTCGTGGCCTCGATTGCGCGCCGCATCAGCTCCTCCTGGAGGCCCGTGTTGCCACGAATCTCGTTCCAGACCTCGGCGATGCTGAGGCGGTCGCCGGCGGGCACGAGGCGGATGATGTCGAGAGCGTAGTCGAGTGCGCCTGCGCCGCTGTTTCGCTTGTCAATAATGCCGCGGGGGCACAGGGCGCTCACGTCCGTGCCCGTCGCCGTCTTGATGCTCGCGGGTGTCCAGTTGGTCCGGATGTCCGCGAAGAGCTGGGGCACGCCGCCGGTGACGAGGTGTGCGACGAGCATGCCCATGCCGTTCTTCGCGTCGTTCTCCGTCGCCACGATGTAGGGGGCGCGGAAGCCTTCCCAGCCGAATGAGCTGTTCAGCAGGCTCTCTGTCACGTCGAAGTTGGGATAGAGGTCGGTCCACTGCCTCTGTCCCTGGGTGCCGGCCGCGATGGCGTTCGCTCCCTGGGCGTACTCGACATCGGCCTTGAAGCCCTGGGCCTTGCCGATCGCCGCGTCCGCCAGCCGCGGGTTGCCGACCATGAGGTCGCGGGTGATGAGGGCCATCTGAAGGCACTTCTCGACGAGCTCCGTGCGCTTCCAGGGGCGGCGGCCCTTGCCGAAGTCCTTCTGGAAGCGCTTCATGAACTTCACGGCGCGGGCCAGCTCCTCGTGGTCGTAGAAGCCGCGGGCCATGCGGCCCTGGAGGCCGACCATGTCGTAGCTCACGGTGCCCATGCCGAAGTACTGGAGCATCGTGTTCCGCCGCACGTCGGAGCCGATGATCCCCATCGAGACGCTGCCGATGGAGAGGTAGTTCTTCCCCCGCATCTCGGCCACGGCGGCGGCGCAGCGGGCGAACCGCAGCAGCCGCTCGGCCACGAAGGGCGCGAGCGGCCCGTCCTCGCTCTCCAGGTCGGGCGAGTAGACGCAGAAGATGGGCCGGCCCTTCTCGTCCATTGCGGCGGTGAACGCCTTGAGCCACACGGCGCCGGGCCTATCGGTCTGGTTCAGGCCGTAGGCGCACAGTTGCCACTCTGACGAGCCGATGCCCTGGCAGGCGCCCATCAGCTCGTCGCTGTAGGCCCAGGAGCGGCTGAGGAAGATGCAGGCCGAGACGCCCTGCTCGGCGAAGTGCTTCTGCGCGACGGCGCCGGAGCGGGGGCCGTAGACGATTTCGGGCGCCACGACCACGCGGACCGGCGTGCCGTCGGCCAGCTTCACGCTGTCCGCGATGAGGTCGTAAACCTTGGCCGTCATTCGCCAGGTCTTCTCCGCGTTCGTCTCGTAGGCGCCCGCCCGCCCGTCGGCCACGGGGCAGAGGGCAATGGTGGGCACGGGGCCGACCAGGCGGCGGTCCGACGCGATGTGCGTGCGGCGGCCTGCGGCGAGGGCCTCGAAGTCCGGGCGGGCGGCTGACATGAGCGGTGTCCTTTCCGGCCAGAGGGGTGGTGAGCGTTTCACGGCATTATCCCCTAACCCCCCGGTCCCTGTCAAGGTCGCGCCGCTCTGACACGCCCCCGGTTTGCGTAGAGGGGAGCCTTCAGCCCGCCACGGGGCGGGCGGCAGGTGGTAGCCCACGGCGTAAGCCGTGGGTCGCGGCGTGCAAGAGGCCCAGCCCCCGCAGGGGGCGGCA
>VGYV01000573.1 GCA_016872855.1 Planctomycetota bacterium | reverse complement strand
GGATCGGACGGATCCGACGGATCGGACGGATCATGCCCATTGGGCATTTCACGCGGTTTCGAGCTTTTCGAGGGGCTTGAAGTTGCCGAAGAAGACGTCGGGGCCGGGGACGGGGGCGGCCCAGCGAACGGCGTTGGCGATGATCTTGAGGACGCCCTGGTGGTGATAGGTCGGGTAGGATTCGTGGCCTGGGCGGAAGTAGAAGATCTTGCCCTTGTTGCGGCGGAAGCAGCAGCCGCTGCGGAAGACCTCGCCGCCGGCGAACCAGCTTATCAGGACCAGGGCGTCGGGCTCAGGAATGTCGAACCGCTCGCCATACATTTCTTCGTGGGGGATGTCGATGTACTCGCCGAGGCCCTGGACGATGGGGTGGCCGGGCTCGACGACCCAGAGGCGCTCCTTCTCGCCGGCCTCGCGCCACTTGAGGCTGCACGAGGTGCCCATGAGCTTGCGGAAGGGTTTCGAGTAGTGGCCGCTGTGGAGGACGACGAGGCCCATGCCGTCGAGGACGCGGGCGCAAACCTTGTCCACGATGGCGTCCTTGACCTCGTGGTGGGCCATGTGGCCCCACCAGATGAGGACACCGGTCGTGGGCAACACGTCGCCGCCGAGGCCGTGGTCGGGTTCGTCGAGGGTGGCGGTGCGGACGTCGAGGTCGCCGCAGGCCTGGAGGTAGGCGGCGATGGCGGCGTGCATGCCGTCGGGGTAGAGCTTGGCGATCTGGGCGTTCTTCTTCTCGTGGCGGCCCTCGTTCCACACGGTCACGCGAAGCTGGTCGGGCATGGGCGTTGGCTCCTAAGCTAGAGGCAAGACACGGCTGGGCAAGCCAGCCGTGCCACACCTCAGTTGTAGGGACACGGCTGGGCAAGCCAGCCGTGCCACACCTCAGTTGTAGGGACACGGCTGGGCAAGCCAGCCGTGCCACAATCTCGCGGGGCAGGGACGCCCCCGCCTACAGTTCCACCGGCTGGCCGGTGGCGAGGGACTTGTCCACGGCAAGGCTGAGGGCGAGGGACTTCACGGCGTCGGGGTAGGGGGAGAGGACCTTGTTGTCCTTGCCCTTGGAGCGAATGGCGCCGATGAAGGCATCGTCAATGGCCTGGCCGTAGTCGGCGACGTTGCGGAACTCCTCGGTGCGGCTGGCCTCGCGGACAGTGACCGACTGGCGCTCGACGTATTCGATGCGGGCGTCGGTGCAGAAGATGTCTATGCCGCACTTTCCGCCGGCCTTGAGGCAGCAGGCGGAGTAGACGGTGGCGACCATGCCGCTCTTGAGAACGAGCGTGGCGGCGGAGAGGTCCTCGACGTCGTAGTTTGGCACGTCGGTCATCAGGCCGCGGCTGGCGGCGGCGTAGACGGTCCTGGCCTCGCCAAAGAGGTAGCGGACCATGTCGAAGATGTGCGTGGTCTGCTCGGTGTGCTGGCCGCCGCTGGTGGCCTTGACGCGCCACCAGGGGACGCCGGGCATTCCGCCCATCCAGTAGCCCATCGCGGTGGCGACCCTGCGGGTGCGCAGGACGGCCTTGAGCTTCGCAATGATGTCCTGATAGCGGTCCTGGTAGCCGACGGCGGAGACGACGCCAGCCTTGGCCACGGTGTCGCGGATTTCGAGCGCGGTGTCCATTGTGGTCGCAATGGGCTTCTCGACGAACAGGTGGCAGCCGCGGGCGACAGCGTCCAGCTCATACGGCCCGTGGGCGAAGGGCGGGGTGCAGACATAGACGGCGTGGGGCTTCGTGGCGTCGAGCATGCGGCGGTGGTCGCGGTAGGCTTTGGCCTTGTGTTGCTTGGCCTTGGCCTGCGCGCGGGAGGAGTCCACGTCGCAGAAGCCGACGAGTTGCACGTCCTGAATCTTGACGAGGTGGCTCAAGTGGTAGCCCGCGATGCCGCCGGCGCCAATGAACGCGACCTTGATGGCCATCCTAGCTTCTCCGAGGGAGAGGGGAAAAGATGCAGAGCCATCCGCAGCCAACGCTGGGTTGAGGGAGTCTAACACCGGGGGGAGGCGGAGTCAAGGGCAAGAGTTACACAATTTTACATAGCGTTTACACAAGGGTGACAACGGAGCTATCTCCTTGGGGTTATAAGACATAGGTCGCTTGGCTGCTGGATCGGGCACGCCATAAGTCGCTCGCTGCGGGGCGGAAAAAGATGAAACATTCCGGCCCGTGGCGCGACTAATAGCATAGAGAGGGGAGAAAGGAGGCGCACCGTGCTCTGCCAACGCCCCCGGTGCGGAGCGCATGTGCCCGAAGGCCGCCGCAAGTATTGCTCTGACCGCTGCGCGCGCATCGTGAACCGCGATAGCGCGGCGGCGCGCGCCCGGCGACGCACGGCTGCCGTCGAGGCCAAGGGCGGCCCCCATGTCGCCATCCGCATGTGCCTCGCCTGCGGCCAGGCCTTCCTGTCCGAAGGCCCCTGGAACCGCATCTGCCCGCATTGCAGCGAGCGCAACGTGGCGGCGCCTCCTCGGGCCTCCGCGGTGCACCTCGGCCTCACGCTGCCCGCCAGCGAGTTGAGCCGCTGGAGCAACGACTGAGCGACCGGCTCCCGCATTCCCCAGGAGCGGCAGGGACGCCCCCTGCCGCTCCTTTCGCTGGCCCGCACCCCTCTCCATGCCATCCTCTCCTGCTCGTCCCCGTCGTTTGTCCTCGACCCATGGGGTTTGTGGGAGGAGGAGCCGAGAAGGAGGACGAGGGACGAGGACGAGGACGATTCCCCGCTGTCGCCTGTCGTCTGTCATCTGTCCTCTGTCGTCTTTGGCGTCTCCGCCCTTGACTTCTGTGGCCCGGCTGCCATGATAGCCGGCGATGAACCGCATCCTCTACGTCATCACGGAGCTGGACGTGGGCGGGGCCGAGAAGGCCCTGGTCGCGCTGGCCACGCGCCTGAGTCGCGCGGCCTACGAGCCGCAGGTGGCCTGCCTGAGCGGCCGCGGGCCGCTCGCCGCCGACCTCCGCGAGCGCGGCATACCCGTCCACTTCCTAGGCATGCGCGGCTGGTGGCACCTCCCAGCCCTCTGGCGTCTCCGCCGATTGGCGAAGCAGGCCGACATCGTTCACAGCTTCCTCTACCACGCGAACATGGCGACGCGTCTGGCCGCCGTGGGCACCAGGGCCATCGTCGTCTCCTCGGCCCGCGTGGCCGAGCGCTCGCGCCCGCGCCGCCGACGCCTCGAATGCCTCACCCAGCGCCTCGTGGACGCCGAGGTCTGCGTGTCGGAGGGCGTCCGCGACTTCTTCGCCGCCGGTGGCTTTCCCAAGAGCAAGCTCGTCGTCATCCCCAACGGAGTTGACGTGGCGAGGTTCGATGGCCGCGACCCCGCCTTCAAAGCCCGCCTGGCCATCCCGCCCCATGCCCCGCTCGTGACCACCATCGGCCGGCTCCACGAGCAGAAGGGCATGGAGCTCTTCATCCGTGCCGCCGCCTCGGTGCGCCACTCGCGGCCCGACTGCCATTTCCTCATCGTGGGCGCCGGCCCGCTCGAAGCCCCCCTCCGCGCTGCCGCCAAATCCCTTCACCTGGAGGGTGCCCTCACCTTCCTCGGCCAGTGCAACGATGTGGCCGCCGTGCTCCGGGCCACCGACGCCTTCGTCCTCGCCTCGCTCTGGGAGGGCATGCCCAACGTCGTCCTGGAGGCCATGGCCGCGGGCGCCCCCGTCGTCGCCACACGCGTCGAGGGCACGGTGGACCTCATCGAGCACGGGGAGACCGGCCTGCTCGTGATGCCGCGGGACGTGCCGGGCCTTGTGAGCGCCATCCGGCGGGTGTTGGATGAGCCCGCGCTTGCCCGGCGCCTCGCCGGGGCCGCCCAGGAGCGCGTCCGCACTCACTTCCCCCTGGACGCCATGGTCCGCCGCCACGAGGCCCTCTACGCCGACCTCCTCATGCGTAGCGGTCGGTGATGGAGCGGACGAGTCGGACCCAGCGGCGGAGGTTCTGGGGCTTGCTCTGGACGGTTTCCACGTCCTTGAGCGTGATGTCCACGTGGCAGCCTCTGGCGGCGTCCATTGCGTTGGTGACGATGGAGCGGACGAGGTCGGGGTCGTAGCCACAGCAGATCATCTGGGCGGGGTTGGGGCGCCAGGAGAGGATGTAGTCGGTGCCGATCTGCTCGGCACACTTCGCCACGTCGGCGCGGGGGGTGACGGCGATGCGGCGGAGGTTGGGGACCTTGCGGAGCATGTCGATCTTCCGCGTGAGGTCCTCGCAGCAGCCGTAGGCCGAGAGGCCAAAGCGGGCTATGATGGGGAGTTGGTACTGGAGCAGGAACTCGTCGTGCATGGCGGGCGAGATGAGGGTGTACTCCTGGGCGGCGACGAAGACCCAGAGCTTGTCGCGGGTGACGGGGCGCGGGTCGGCGGAGGGGTCGGACAGCCCCGCGGCGTAGGGCATGGCCTGGTTCGCGTGGTTGAGGAGCCGCCAATCCCCCGCCAGCTCGGCCTCGGTGTGGGTGGTGAGGATGGCGTCGCTCATGAACTTCAGGACGCGGTGGAGCCAGGCCGGGTTGTCCATCATGTCGAGCATGAGCTGGTCGAGTCCGCGCAGTTGGGTCAGGAGTGTCGAGATGTCGCCGTTCCAGCCACTGTAGGCGGGTGAGCGGTCCACGGCGATGGGCAGGATGTCGCCCACGGCGTCGTGGAGGCGGGCGGCGTTGCGGGCGGTGGCCTCCTCGTCCACGCGGTGGTGGGCGAAGGTCATCCGCTGGGCGTCGTCGAGGGTGGCGAGGGTGGGCTGGAACTTCCACGAGCCGCGCGGGTCGGTCTTCGCGCTGTGGCGGACGGGCAGGCCCCACAGCCCCTCGCTGGGCGTGGCCACCGTGGCACGCACGGTGAGCCAGGGCTCGAGGACGTAGTCGTCGCCGATGGTGTCCTGGAAGAGCATCTGGCGGAGGTGGTTCTCGTAGGGGCGGTCGAAGGGGTCCTGGCATTCGAGGCGCGATTCGGCCGCCTCGTGCCAGGCGGCGAGCCAGCGGACGTAGAGGAGCGGGCGCGTGCGCCGAAGGGCGTTGTGGCGGCGCCAGAGGTCGCGCCGCTCGTCGTATGTGGGCTTGCGGCACACATCGGCGTACCGCTTCGCCAGCTCGCGGAGGATGCGGATGTCGCCATTCTGCGGCACGGGAGACTCCTGCTTCTTCGTCCCTTGGGTCCCTTTGGTCCCTTGCGTCCCTTTCGCTCGCCAAGGGACAAAAGGGACAGAAGGGACAAAAGGGACGTAGCCTGGTCAGCCGCCCCGCACGAGGGCTTCGAGGACAGCCACCACGTCTCCCTCAGCGAACTTGCGGGGGTTGGCCTTCAGCGAGCCCGAGGGCAGGCTCTCGGCCGCGATGGCCGCGAAGTCCTCGCGGGGGATCGTCACGCCGTCGAGGGCGCGGCGCAGGCCAAAGCGCTCGCCCAGCCC
>VGYV01000572.1 GCA_016872855.1 Planctomycetota bacterium | reverse complement strand
CCCGTGAAGGCGAACCTGTGGTCCAGCGGCTACGGCGGCAGCGGCGGCGAAACCGCGGGCCGAGCAAACGTCTGGATGCTCCGCTGGCGCCAGACGAAGCTCGACCTCTACAAGAAGCTCATCCTGGATTCCGCCCAAGTCTACCTCGAGGGCGACATCACCCTGAGCTACCCCGTCCACCCAGGCACTGTGGGCAAGGCCATCTTCCTCATGCTCAATGCCTACGAGCTAACGAACGAACAGAAGTGGCTCGCGCGGGCCGACCACCTGGCGAAGGAGGCCGTCCGCCTTTTCGTCGGCGATGGCGCGCCCGTTGCCGGCAACGGGCACCCGCTGCCCCGCGCCGCCCACTGCTACGACCACTACGAGGCCGCGACCGACGCCGACACCCTGGTGATGGCCCTGCTCCAGCTCTGGGCGATCCGCCAGAAGCCGCCCGTCGAGCTGCCGCTGGTCTACTGCGATCGCTAAACAGCTTTCAGCGATTCGGCGTCACGCCTGTGGGGGCCTCAAGACCGCCTAAAGGCGGGACTCCGAACGAGAACGCTCTCTGTTTGGAGTCCCGCCTTCAGGCGGTCTTCCGGCTCCCGGGCTTTCCGCAACAGAAACGAATTACGGATTGAGTGGAAAGGATGTGTTCCGTGAAGTTGAAAGCGCTGATGTCGTGCGCCGGCCCCGTCCTCTCCCTGCTCGTCCCCATCCCCGACAAGGTGGCCGGCGAACGCTATGCGATCACGTTGACCCGCGCAGGAGACAAGGCGGGCTTCATCTCGGGTGTGCGGCTGCTGGGCAAGGAGAAGGGCGCTGAGCCCTCGACTTCGCTCGGGCCAGGGCCGCCTCCCGACCCGAAGGCGCCAGCGCACAGGATCGCTCTCAAACTCGCCGTGAAGGCTCTGCCCACCGGGCCGCCCCAGGGCGAGGCGTTCCCCGAGATGCGCAAGGTGTGGGACACGCCGCATCCGCCGCCCGCGACGCCGCCGAAGGCCGAGGCGGCGTTCCGCCTCGCCGAGAAGAACGGGCGGCTCGCCAACGAGATGCTCTGGCGCTGCCGCAAGTTCGTCGAGGGCTGGCTCGGCGATGGGAACTCGGCCCGCACCGCCATCATGTACGCCCTCTGGAAGACCCAGGGCATCACCCTCCAGCCCTGGCGAGCAGACGTGCGGGTCGGAGCAGTGCTTCTCTCCGACTCTGAGGCACGCGGCACGCGGGACGTGGCACGCGACCCCCTGCTCTGCATCAGCGTCGTTGCGGAGAAACCCTGGGAAGGGAGACTCGTCTTCGACAAGCCGCGCCACAAGCTCCACATGCACATGCCCCTCGATTACCCCCGCATCAACCAGTTCCCCGAGTGGTTCGTGGCCGAGGCCGACCGGCGCTACACTGTCCGCAACCTGACGACGGACAAGGAATCGGTCCACGCCGGCAAGGAGCTCCAGGACGGCATCCCGGTCTCCATCGATCCGAGCGCCGAGCGTCGGCTCGCGGTCTTCCCCAAGTAACCGCCCGGTGGTTCAAGTCCAACGGGCCGGCCCCTCAGAAGTCGGTCTCCTCGCGCAGTTGCTTCACCTTCTCGTGGTTGGTGTTGCCATCGAGGCTGAACACCCCGCCGCGCTTTGCGAATCGGCGGAGCGGCGTCAGGTCCTTCACATTCGCGCACTGGCGCACCCTCACGCTCTCGAGGTGCGGCGACTTCGCCAGGGGAGACAGGTCGGTCAACCCCTGGCAATCATCGAAGGAGACTCTGCCTAGCTTGGCGAGGGCCGCGAGGGGCGACAAGTCCTCGATTCGCGGGCAACTGGATATGTAGAGGCTGGTCAGCTCTGGGAGTCCGGCTAGCGGCGCAAGCGCCGTGACATCGGGCAGATTGTGGATTGACAGGCTTCTCAGCTTCCTCATTCGTCCGACGGGACCAAGGTCGTCCGCAGCGGTGGCCGAGAACAAGGAGAGTTCGGTGAGGTTCGCGAGCTTGCCGAGCGGCGCGATGTCGTGAAGGTTGGGGGCTTCGGCAAGCAAGAGCTTCTCGAGATTCGCCAGTTCTCCGATGGGGCCGACGTCTCGCACTTGGCGCATGTCGCGCAGCCAAAGCGTCCTCAAGTTGCGCAGGGAAGCAAGAGGCGTGAGGTCGGCGATCGTGCTAAGCCCGTAGATGCTCAGTTCCCTCAGGTTCCTGAGCCGGGCCACAGGCGCCAGGTTGGTGAGCCTCGATTCCTCACCCCCGGCGTGGAAGTGGAGGTCCGTGAGGGCGTCGAGTTCGCCGAGACCAGTAATGTCCACCAACGTGTGGTGAGCCCCGATTCGCAGGATCGTGAGACGCTTCAGTGCGCCCAGGGCCGAGAGGCTGCGTACACCCCAGGGCCTGTCCAGGCTCAGCCGCTCGATGCTCGTGAGCGCCGACAGCGGGCTGAGGTCGCCGTTCTTTGGCGGTGCGCCGAGACTCAGCGACACGAGGTGCGTGAGCTTCGTCAGCGGCCCGAGGTCCGTCGCGGCGAAGCGCCCGCTGAGGACGAGCGACTCCAGGCGGGTCAGCTCGGCCAGCGGGGCAAGGTCGTTGACCTCCTTGGCTCGTCCCCACGCAGGCTTGACAGCACCGCCCACCATCACTGGCATGGGAGGGTGGCTGAGTTCGAGGCTGAGCGCCGTGAGGCCCGTCAGCCCCTTGAACAGCTCTGCGTCGGGCACCCACGTCTGAGCGTACACGGACAGGGCGGAGAGGCCGGGGCACCGGGCGATGAAGGGGGCCAGGCCCGCAAGGTCGTCGCCCTGCGCCACCAGCGCGACATCCATGCCCTCCGGGATGGCGGGCAAGGCATTGAGAGCGTCAGCGTCGCACGTGATCGTCAGCGGCGTGACGCGCTTAGAGATCGCGTCCTTGAGGGCCGCCATACCGTCAAGCTCCTCCTCCGCGGCTGCCACGAGTTCTCGTGCTTCAGCAAGCCGCTTCCTCATCAAACCGTGCGCCTCGATTGGCCCCTTGCTCGCCCGGAGCCCGGCGACCCTCGCGGGGCCGCCGTCAACGCCGACAGAGAACACCGGCCCCTTCTGCTCAATCACCAGTTCGGTGCCCCCGCGATAGAGATAGAAGAGAGGGCGGTCGTAGGCGATCGGCACAAAGTCGCCGGGCGCCAGGGTCTGCTTCCGGCTCCCCTTGGCATCGCGGATCATCACCTCGGCGAGCTTCCGGGCGCGTTCGGGCCAGTTGCCCGCCGCCTGGCTTGCCGCGGCAGTAACCAGAACAACAAGCGGAAAGCCGTAACGGCGGAAGCGCAACATGGCCATGACTTACCATGCCTCAGTCCAGGTCTCCCAAGCCATTATCCTGCGCGGCGCGGGGGGTTGTCAACAGCCAACTCGCGGGCCTGGCCCCGCGCGACACTCGACTCCCGTGCGGCCCCCTTCCGTCCCTAGCCCCGACGGCCAGCACACAGCCTTCGCCGGCCGCTATCCGCCCGTTCAGGCCAGAGCGCCCTTCGACGTCTCCGTCCACGCTGCCCGCGACTCGCGGGTGCCCGGAGCTGGCGACGGGCGCGGCCGCCTCACCTTCGTGCTCGTCAACAAGCGCGTCGCGAAGCACGCCAGCGTGACGCTCAAGCCCAGCAAGCGGGTGCCCGAGCAGGAGGTCGTCTTCTACGAGTACTCGGGCGCGGACCGCTTCGCCATCGGCCAGCTCCCCGCCCGCAAGCTCGGCGGCGACTCCCTCACCATCCCGCTCCCGGCCTTCAGCGTCCTCCGCTTCGACCTCAAGCCGTGAGGGGGGACACATGTCGTGGCACGGTTGGCTTGCCCAACCGTGTCTTGCGATGGGGGGAGATGCCCGTGGCACGGTTGGCTTGCCCAACCGTGTCTTGAGTGGGGGCAGGAACCCCACGGCTGCCCAAGCCAGCCGTGCCACACAACTGGGGCTTGCGCCGCCGGGCGAAGCTTGTATACTGAAAGCGCTCGCGGCTCACACACCCTGCTTCGGCAAGGAGAATGAACATGTCGAGGACAAAGCGCGTGACGCGACGAGGCTTCCTGGCCCGCGCGGCGGCCGGCGCCGCCATCGCCCCCGTGGTGATGCGCTCCACCGCCTTCGGCGCAAACGACCAGTTCGCAATGGGCTTCGTCGGAATGGGCGGGCAGGGCCGCGGCGACATGGGCGGATTCCTCGGCTTCACCAAGGAACTCCGAGCCGTCGCCGTCTGCGACGTCCACGAAGCCCACCGCGAGCAGGCCAAGAGCACCGTCAACTCCCGCTACGGCAACAACGACTGCAAGGCCGTCAACGACTTCCGCGAGATCACCCAGGACCCCAAGATTGACGCTGTCTTCTGCGGCACCCCCGACCACTGGCACGCCCTCATCACCGTGGACGCGATGAAGAACGGCAAGGACGTCTACTGCGAGAAGCCCGAGACCCTCACCATCCGCCAGGGCCGCATCATGACCGAGACCGCTCGCCGCTACGGCCGCGTCTTCTCGGGCGGCAGCCAGCGCGTGTGGGAGGACTACAACTGGTATCACCGCGTCATGTGGGGCGGCGCCGCAGGCAAGCTCCAGGAGGTCTACGTCAACATCGGCGGCCCCTCGGGCGACTGCTACCTCCCCGCCGAGCCAGTGCCGCCGGGCCTCGACTGGGAAATGTGGCTCGGCCCCGCCCCGTGGCGGCCCTACAACCGCGGCCTCCACCCCTTCACCTGGCGCAGCTTCCGCGACTACTCGGGCGGCGGCATGACCGACTGGGGCGCGCACCACATCGGCGGCGCACTCTTCGCCGCCCAGCTCTACGACCAGCCGCTCCCCGTCGAAGTCCACCCGCCCGACGGCAAGGAATACAAGCAGCTCACCTACGTCTACGCCAACGGCGTCCGCATGTACCTCGGCGGCGCGTGGGACGGCCCTCTCGGCTTCAAGGGCGACCTCGGCGAGGTCCCCGAGCGCGGCAAGCCCCGCATCCCCCCGCCCCCGACCCCCATCCAGGGCTATCGCGGACGCGGCGGCATCTTCGGCGACTTCGTCCACTGCGTCCTCACCCGCCAGCGCCCCTTCCGCGACATCGAGATTGCCCACCGCACCGTCGCCACCTGCCACCTGGCCAACATCGCCTTCTGGCTCAAGCGCTCCTACAAGTTCGACCCCGAGACCGAGCAGATCGTCGGCGACCCCGAGGCCAACCGCTGGATTGACCGCCCCATGCGCGCCCCGTGGACCCTCTGACCCCCCGCGCCCAAGGAGCCGCCGAGAAAAATAGAAAATTGAGGCTTGACCCCGAGGCCGGAGGCCCGCAGAAAAGTGGCTCTCCGGGCTTTCTTGTGGGTGCCCACAAGGGGGGCGCCAAGCCGAGGAACCCTTCTACCTCCCTCAGCATAGGCATGGCAAGGACTTACGCCGAAATACACCTGTGCCGGCGCTGGATCGCCAGCTGCTCGCGCCGACCGAC
>VGYV01000571.1 GCA_016872855.1 Planctomycetota bacterium | reverse complement strand
TACACTTTGGCGTCGGTTTCCGGCGGGATCGCACTTGATGGGGCGAAGGGGGGCTGTGGGGCCAGACCGTAGGCTGCGGGCTTTCTCCTGTGGCGCAATGGGGATTGCTGGTTGGGGCGGATGTGATACGATCGGGTGGGACATGAGCCCGGCGGAGCGGCGCTACTTTCGTTCCAGGAGGCGCGAATCATGAGGAAGCAAGCGACCAGGGGCATTGTTCCGGGTTCCGCCGAGTACTACGATTCGCACGGGGTGCTGGACGACTTGGTGGATGAGCCGGTGGAGTTCAGCCTTGCGGAGGGACTGCGGGAGGAGATTCTTCATGGGCGCCGGCGGCGGCCGAAGAAGAACCTGTCGCTGAAGATTGACCCGCTCCACGAGCAGGCGATCCGGAAGCTGGCGACGATGCGGGCGGTGCCGTTCCAGACTCTTATTCGCCAGTGGATCGCCGAGCGTCTGGCCTCGGAGCTGAAGTCCTGAAAGACCGGTGTTGGGGGTTCGGTGCTCGGGTGCGGAAGAGGCAGGGTCCACAGATTTCACAGATGGGCACAGATGAAGGAAGACCGGCGGAGGGCTTCAGACCCAGGCGGCCTGCCTGTCTTGTCTGTGGAAATCTGTGTCAATCTGTGGACGGGCATCTTGATTCGCGCAGATTCGCGTGATTCGCGGTCTCGGATGGGGCAGGCCGCCAAGACGCCAAGGGGAACTGGAGGATCACTCCAAGAGCCGGCGGGCATTCCCCCACAGGAGCGCGGCCTCGCGCTCGGGGCCGAGGCCGAGGCTCAAGAGACGATCAACTGCCGCCTTCTGGCTCGACCAGGGGGAGTCGGTGCCGAAGAGAAGATACTCCTTCGGATGGCCGAGGAGAATCTCGCGGGCCTCGGCGTCAGTCATGAACTCCATCGAGTAGGAGATTTCCATGTAGATGGGCCGGCCGAGGAGGTGCTTGCGGGTCTCAGCCCAGTCCATCCAGCCGCCCATGTGCGAGGTGACGAGGCGGAGGCGCGGGAAGCGGTCGAGGAGGCGTAGGATGCGCACGGCGTCGCACTTGCGGACCCGCGGGAAGGCGGTGTCGAAGCCCGTGTGGCTGAGGTGGAGGAGGCCGCTGTCCTGGAGCCGCTCGTAGACGGGCAGGAGCCGCGGGTCGTCCATCTCGAAGCCCTGGTAGTAGGGGTGGAGCTTGATGCCCTTGAGGCCCGCTTCGCGCACGGCGTCAATCCGCTGAAGGGCCTCGGGGTCGAAGGGGTGGAAGGAGGGGAAGGGCACGATGCGGTCGGACGCGATGGCCTTGCACCACTTGAGGATGGCGGGGAACTGCTCGGGCCTGGTGGCGATGCAGGCGACGACCGAAGTCTGTATGCCCGCCTCATCCATCGAGCGGAGGAGGCCACCAATCGTGCCGTCGAGCACGGCCCTGGCGTTGCCTGGCTGGGCCTCGAGCGTCGAGAGCGCCTTCGCGGCCAACCCGTCGGGGAACGCATGCGTGTGGAAGTCAACCGCTTTCGGAACCATTCGTCCTCCACTTCCCATGCCACGGGAGCGGGACTCTACCACCCTCGCTGCCTGGATGCAAGCGACGGTTGCCGCCGGGGTTTGCAGGAGGCTCGTGGGAAGGCTATAATGTCCTTTCAGGCAGTGCAGCCCACCCATTTGGAGGAGCGAGGCGGCGTGGCAACGTGTCTGGTCACTGGCGGCGCCGGGTTCATCGGGTCGAGCATCGCGCGCGAGCTCGTCCAGCGCGGCGACAGGGTGCGGGTGCTCGATGATCTCTCGACTGGGAACCGGGAGAACCTGGCCGACGTGGCGGGGAGCATCGCCTTCATCGAAGGTAGCCTGGCCAAGCCTCGCGTGGTGCGGACCGCGGTCGCGGGGACCGACTACGTGTTCCACCAGGGCGCGCTGGCCTCCGTGCCGCGGTCCATCGAGGACCCCGTCGCCACGAACACCGCGAACGCGACGGGGACGCTCCTGCTGCTGGCCGCAGCGCGCGAGGCGAGGGTCAGGCGCGTGGTCTACGCCGCGTCGTCGTCGGCCTATGGCGACCAGCCGGAGCTGCCGAAGGTGGAGACGATGCTGCCCAGCCCCCTGTCGCCCTACGCTGCCTCGAAGCTCGCCGGCGAGCACTACTGCCAGGCCTTCACCGCCTGCTACGGCCTCGAAACCGTGTGTCTGCGCTACTTCAACATCTACGGGCCGCGGCAGGACCCGCAGTCCCCCTACGCCGCCGTCATCCCGCGGTTCATCGCGGCCATGCTCAGGGGCCAGCGGCCGGTGATCTACGGCGACGGCGAGCAGTCGCGCGACTTCACCTTCATCGCCGACTGCGTGGCCGCGAACCTGTTGGCCGCCACGGCCCCGAACGCGGCGGGCCAGGTGCTCAACGTCGCCTGCGGCGAGCGCCATTCGCTCAACAAGCTGGTCGCCCTCCTCAACAGGGTTCTCGGCACGGCCATCGAGCCGATCTACGAGCCGGCTCGCAGGGGCGACGTGCGGCACTCCCAGGCCAGCATCGCCGCCGCGCGCCGACTCCTCGGCTACGAGCCGCGCTTCTCCCTCGAGCAGGGGCTCCGCCAGACCGTCGCCTGGTTCCAGAGTCGTCCCGCCAGTTGACCGGCCAGCCCCGTCCCCTGCACCGAACGCCCCGGAGACCTGACCAATGCTCTCAATGGACTTCATCCGCGAGAACCCCGACAAGGTGAGAGCCGCCGTCCGCGACAAGCGCGGCGGTGTGAGCGTGGACGAGGCGCTGGCCCTCGACGCCCAGCGGCGGGACCTCCTTCACCAGGTCGAGGACCTCCGCAGCGAGCACAACGCCGCCTCCAAGAGCATCGGCCCCAAGAAGAAGGCCGGCGAGGACCTGGCGGCCACCTTCAAGCTCCTCGGAGAACTCTCCGACCGCATCAAGGGCATGGAGGGTCGCCTCGCTGAACTCGAGGGCCAGCTCAACGCCAGACTACTCCATGTTCCAAACTGCCCGTCGGATGCCGTCCCAGAGGGCACCGACCCGGCGAAGGACAACGTGGTCCGGCGAACCTGGGGCGAGCGGCGGCAGTTCGACTTTGAGCCGAAGCCGCATTGGGACCTCGCTAAGGCATTGGAAATCATAGACTTCGAGCGGGCGTCGAAGCTGTCGGGCGCAGGCTTCGCCCTCTTCACCAACCTCGGCGCCCGCCTCGTCCGCGGCCTGGTCAACTTCATGCTCGACCTCCACACGACCGAGCACGGCTACACCGAGGTCTGGCCCCCGAAGCTGACCACCCGCGCCTGCATGACCGGCACTGGCCAACTCCCCAAGATGGAGGAGGACATGTACCGCTGCGAGGTGGACGACCTGTTCCTCATCCCCACGGCGGAAGTGCCTGTCACCAATATACATAGGGAGGAAATCCTCGACGGCGAGCGCCTCCCCATCTACTACACCGCCTACACCCCCTGCTTCCGCCGCGAGGCAGGCTCCTATGGCAAGGACACCCGCGGCCTTATCCGCGTCCACGAGTTTGACAAGGTGGAGCTCGTAAAGTTCGTGCGGCCAGAGACTTCCTACGACGAGCTTGAGCGGCTGACCGCCAACGCCGAGGCCGTGCTCCAGCGCCTCGGGCTTCAGTACCGCGTAGTCGAGTTGTGCCGCGGCGACCTAAGCTTTGCCTCCGCAAAGACTTATGACCTGGAAATCTGGGCACCTGGCGTCCAGCGTTGGCTTGAGGTCTCCTCCTGCTCGAACTTCGAGGACTTTCAGGCCCGCCGCGCCGGCATCCGCTTCCGCGACAAGGGGGCCAAGCCCCGCTTCGTCCACACACTCAACGGCTCCGGCGTCGCCTTCGCCCGCCTGATCCTCACCATCATCGAGGCGTACCAGCAGGCCGACGGGAGCGTCGTAATTCCTGAAGCGCTACGGCCTTACATGCGCGGCCTGGAGCGGATTGCTCCGCCACTGTGAGGCGCGAGGGAACCCCTCCCGCCCCTCGGGCGTCCAACGTAGTGACCTCTTGCTCGCCCGAACCTGAATGGAGTCAAGGACATGACGCAGCGAACGCTGGGGATTGTGTTCGCGGTGGCTGGCCTCTTCCTTCTCGCGGCACTGGTCCTCCTCGGCTGTGACGCCTGGAGGGCGGCCAGGACCGGGCCGCGGTGGCGGCGGCGGCTGGTCGGCGCCGCTCTCATGTTATTGGCAGCACTAGGCTTACCGACATTTGCCGGCGAGGGCGACCCGCCCGCTGTCGCCCCCAGGCGGACAACCCCCGACGCCTCCGCCGACTGGCAGGCCATCCACGAGGCCTGGGCCGCCGCACTCCCCCTCGCCAAGACGGGCAAGAGCACGTCCGCCCAGCGCAAGGCCGCCGACGACAAGATGAAAGCCGCCTCCGAAGCCGCTAAGCGCTTGGTAGCCAAGGGCTTACTCGCCCAGCAGGAGGCCGACCTCCTCGCTATGGAACTCGCCAATCTGCGGAACGACATCTACCGCGAGCCGCCGACGGACTTCCGAGGCACCTGCTACGACATGGCGTATATCCCCCCAGCCCAGCAGAGCTTACAGCGGCTGAACCAGCGTCTACCCCTCGTCGAGAAGCTCCTCGAAGGCGGCAAGGTGAACCCCACGGCCGGCGGCAAGATCATCGCCGGCATCGAGGCTGACCTCGCTATCCTCAAGGACCCCAAACACATAGAGCAGCTCAAGGGCGACGAGCGAGCCAGGGCCGACGCCGCGCGCGACAAGGCGGCGCAGGCCATTCAGCGCCTCCGCAAGTTCATGCCCCCGGTCCCGACCTGCTACGTTCCGCCCCCGCCTCCTCCGCCCCGGAAGCCCAAGGGCCAGAGCTACCTCAACCAGCGCCTCGAGCGCATCGCCGCCTTCGAGCGCGAAGGCCGCCTCTCCCCCGCGGTCGCCGAGCGGGTCCGCAAGGCTATCGAGGAGGAGAGCGCAACGGCTTGAGATGCCCGCGGAGGGGCCCTTTTTTGCCACGTCGAGGGTCCCTTTTCCGCCATCGTTACGCCTATCCGCTTGGGACACCGGAAAGTACGCCCCAGTAGAGGAGATAGCCATGTCCAACCGAATGGTAGGAACCATCCTCGCCCTTGCCGGGGTGGTCGTGGTGGCGGCTCTGGTGCTTCTCGGCTTGGATGCGTGGCGCGCGGCGCGCACCGGCCCGCGCTGGCGCCGCCGCCTCGTGGGGGCCGGCCTGTCGCTCCTCGCGCTCCTCGGCGTGGCCCCGACCGCATCCGCCGCCGAGGCGCCAAGCAAGCTCGTGGCCGCTGACGGCAAGCCGCTGGCCGACTCGGTCGAGTGGAAGGCCCTCGACGCCGCTTGGCGCGAGGCTAGCGATGTGGCCTCGGGCAAGCGCGGCCCCTACCCCTTCGACAACGCGGGCAAGAAGCGCCTCCTCGAAGCCCTCGCCACGGCGACGAAGGACGTGGAGGCCCTTCAGGCGCGCGGCCTGCA
>VGYV01000570.1 GCA_016872855.1 Planctomycetota bacterium | reverse complement strand
TTGCCCCAATCCGCCTAAAGGCGGGACTCCGAACGGGCCGGGTCCTCCAGACGGTGAACTCGTTGGGAGTCCCGCCTTCAGGCGGTCCTCTCCTGCCCCAATCCGCCTAAAGGCGGGACTCCGAACGGGCCGGGTCCTCCAGACAGTGAACTTGTTGGGAGTCCCGCCTTCAGGCGGTCCTCTCCTGCCCCAATCCGCCTAAAGGCGGGACTCCAAACGGGCCGGGTCCTCCAGACAGTGAACTTGTTGGGAGTCCCGCCTTCAGGCGGTCTTCTCTTGCCCCAATCCGCCTAAAGGCGGGACTCCAAACGGGGGCGAACCCCTGAACGGGGTCTGGGCAACACGCCCTTGAGCGGGCGGCCACGCAGGGCCGCCCCTACTTGCCCTTTCGATAGGCGTCAATGCCCTCGGCGATGGCGCGGGCCACGCGGCGGCGGTAGGCCCTCGTGCGCAGGGCCTGCTCCTCCGCGCGGTTCGTGAGGAAGCCGATCTCGACGAGCGTGGCCGGCACCTTGGCGTACCGCAGCACCTTGTAGTCGGCCCCGCGCATGTTGCGGACGGTGAGGCCCTCGCGCTCGGCCGCGCGCTTGATGGCCTCGGCCAACTCGACCCCCTCGCGCCGACTGGCGGCGGAGGCCGCGGACCACGAGCCATACCAGTAGAAAATCTCCAGCCCGCGATAGGACGGGTCGCGGATGGCGTTGGCGTGGACGGCCACGAACACGTCGCAGCCCGTCTGGCTCGCGATGGCGGGGCGGTCCTCAAGCTCGATGAAGGTATCGCCGTCGCGCGTCAGGCGGGCGTCGAAGCCGCGCGACTTCAGTTCCTCCTTGAGCAGGCGGGCGGTGGCGAGCACCACCTCCTTCTCCTGAAGGCCCCACTTGCTTATCGCGCCGGGGTCACGGCCGCCGTGGCCGGGGTCAATGCACACCTTGCCCACGGTGCGCGGCCTCACGGGGGGCGTGGGCGGCGTGGGAGGCGTCGGCGGCGGCAGCACGGCGTCGGGCCGGTCGGGGCGCGGCGTCCACGTGCCCGCCAGATACGCCGCGATGTCGCGCGCAAGCCAGCGGGGCACGTAGACGCGGCCATAGCGCACCATCACCTCGTCGCCCAGGAGCACCAGTCGTGGTCCGAGGAGGGCTGCGGCGACGCCGGGCGCCGCGGCCACCTGGCGGTCCCCGAGTTGCGCGCGGAAGACCCCGGCCGTCTCGTCCCAACTCGCGCGGGCGCCCTGGCGCTTCGCCAGGTCGTTGAGGCACTCGTAGCGGGCGCTGCTCACGACGGGGGCGGACGTGAGGCGCTCGGGCGGCGTCACGCACCCGTGGAGCGCCGCGAGCGCGAGGCCCAGGAACAGAAGGTACAGCTCGCCGGGGGCTCGACTCAAGACTCCGCCTACTCTTCCAGGGTGGGGCGAATGCGGGGCGGGGCACCCAACACGATTCATCTTACCGGCCCCAGGGATGGCTGTCAAGGCGAGAAAATGGGGGCATGGTTGATCCCCGCGCCACCCGCCGCTACAATAGGCCAGTGTCTGGATAGCTCGCCACGATTCCCGGTGGTCCGCTCACTGGACGCCACTGGCGCTCTTGTAGCGGCAAGCGTCCCGCTTGCCAGCCGAAGGGCTTCCCGCCGGACTCCACAAGCGGGACGCTTGTGGCTACAACGACCGGGAATGGTGGCGAGCTATCTGGACAGGGAACCGAGGTCGGACGGAGGGCACTTGCGTGGGCGCCAGCCTGGTCCGTTGCCCGAAGTGCGGGTTGCAGGTCGAGCATCTTGGGCCGCCGGAGGCAGAGGCGGTCTGCCCCAGGTGCCAGACCTCGCAGGCTGGGCTCTCCTGGTCGCAGACTGAGACCGAGACCGCCGCCTCCCACCCCGGGGCAGACCCACTCATTGGCCAAAGGCTGGGCGAGTTCGAGATACTCGGCCCCCTCGGCCGCGGCGCGATGGGCGCCGTCTACAAGGCGCGCCAAACGTCCCTCGGCCGCCTCGTCGCCGTCAAGGTGCTGCCCAAGGAGCGCGCGAGCGATTCCAGCTTCATCGCGCGCTTCGACCGCGAGGCCCGCGCCGCAGCCGCCCTCAACCACCCCAACATCGTCCAGGTCATCGTCGTCGGCCAGGACGAGGGGCACCACTACATCGCCATGGAGCTGGTGGACGGCGAGAGCCTGGCAGCCGTCCTCCACCGCGAGGGCCGGCTGCCCCCTGAACGGGCTCTGAACTACCTTCGCCAGGCCGCCGCAGCCCTTGCCAAGGCCCACGAGGCGGGAATCGTCCACCGCGACATCAAGCCTGCCAACATCCTCCTGACCCGGGACGGCGTGATCAAGGTCGCCGACTTTGGCCTCGCCTTGCACCTTGGCGTGGACTCGCGGGTCACGGCCCACGGCTCGACGCCGGGCACCCCTCTCTACATGGCCCCCGAGGTCTTCCAGGGCGGCCAAGCCGACGCTCGTTCCGACCTCTACTCCCTCGGCGCGACCTTCTACCACCTCCTGGCTGGCCGTCCCCCCTTCGAGGGCACAAACGCCTACGCCATCGCGACCAAACACCTCCACGAGGAGCCTGCCCCCCTCTGGGAACTTGTCCCCGACCTCCCACCGCCCCTCGCCACCATCATCCACGCCCTCCTCAGCAAGGACGCCGCCTCTCGCTACCCCAGCGCGGAGGCGTTGGAGATAGCCCTCATCCAGACGGACGTTCCCCAGAGACCGGCGCAAGAACCAACTGCTCAATTGCCTCTTGGGGCCTCCCGCACCCCCGCCTCTCGCCGCCGTGCCAGGCGCAAGAGAGTCCTCTCCCTCCTCTTCGGTTTCGGCAGATTCCGACTCAATCTGGGCTGCTCGGTCATCGCCACCTGTGTGCTGCTGAGCATCCTCGCGGGCTTGCTCTTCATTGACTGGCGCCCTCGGCCCGACCTGGCCATTGTGCCGCCGGACGACAAGATGGAACCGCCCCCGCCACCGGCGACCGACACTGCTGTGGCAAAGGTCTGGCCGGGGACGAGGACCAAGCTCGTGCTCCCGCCGCCGGCGACGAGGACCGCGGTCAGGCCGCGCCCACCAACCACGAAGGCTCCAGTGACGCCCACACCACCGGCGACCAAGACTGCCGTCATGCCGCCCCCGGCCATTCCCCTCGCGCGTCGGCTCCTGGACGCCGCGGGCGAGCCCGATGCCCTGGCCGGCATCGTGGCGGCGGCCCCACAGGAGGAGTTGCGGGTCGCCCTCGCTGGCTTGGCGGCCAGCGCCGCCAACCGCACGTCGCCCACCGCGGCAGCCGCCTTGAGCACCCTGACCGCCCTCTCCCGCGCCGACGCGGCCGGCCGCGTGCCCACGGAGGCCCGCACCGAGGCCCGCCTGGCTCTCTGCCAGGTCATCCGCGCGGCCAACGACCCCACCGTCGCCGGCACCGCGCGTGCCGCCCTGAGCCGCGCCGTCAGGTGGTCCGGTTCCAGCTCCTCTCCCACGGCCATGTTTGCCAAGCTTGATACCGCTGCTGCCCGACAGCAGGCGGCAGCCGCCTGGGAAGTCGCCATCCGCTGGGGCAGCGCTGTGGCCAAGTCCCCGTTCCCGCCCTATCCACTCACCCCAGCCCGCCTAGGGGCCGCCGCGCCGAGTGACGACGTCCGCAGGGCCTACTCGACCACGAACAGGGTGGAGGACCTGTTGGCCGACACTGCGATGACGCTTCTGGCTTGGTGGGACCGCGCGGCGCAGTTTGCCCAGGGCTCTGACCATTGCCTCACGGAACTGAGCCGCGTCCTGAGCGCGGCGGACCGGGCGACTGCCGTGGCGGACAAAGTGACCCTGCCCCCCGCGCCGGCGGTTCCTGCCCCGGTCGCGCAGGCTCCCGTGTCGCTCGACGAACTCAAGGCGATGCTGCAAGGCAAGTCCACTGGCGGCCGCTACTGGGCCATCGAGCGCCTGCGGCGGGCCGACACGGCAGCCGCAGCGGACCTCCTCCTCGCCGAGTTGGACAAGCGTGCCCGCGACGGTTCAGCAGCCATCTCCGGCGTGCCGGCCACCAGCCGCATCCTACGCGCCCTCAGCCAGATGAACATCCCCGAAATCCCCAAGAAGCTCAGCGCCATCCTCAGAAGCTGCCGCACCACCGAGAACGAGGTGGTCGCCTACCTCGTGGCGAAGGCCTTGTACGCCACGCTCAAGGAGCAGCTCGGAACCTACTTCACCTACGTGAGCAGCAACGACAGCAGCCTTGTCCTGCGCCGCGGCTTCTCGAGGGATGACTTCCAGCGCTGCGTCACGGCCTGGGAAAGCGCGGTCGAGCGTCTGGAGGAACGGGCCTCGGTTCTCCAGAGCCTACTGCGTACGCGAGCCTGCGGGGGATGGATTCCTCGTGCGCCCGGGCCGATGCCCCCGCGCCCGGCACCGGTACCCCGTCCCCCTGCCCCGGCTGAACCGCCGGCCTGGGAGCCTGACCCGACCCGCCTCAAGCTACTGGCTGCCGCGACCAGATATGCATCGCAGGCCGCCGAAAGCCTGAAGGACTTCAAGTGGGGCGCTCGCGGGGCCCCGCCAATGGGGAGTCACGCCTCCGCCAACATCACGGCGCCAGCCGACCTGGCGACCGAGGTGGCGGCCGCCCTCGACCGCCTGCTCGCTCAGCTCGCCCGCCTGGCGCGCGAGCACGTGAGCCACGGCGCGCACAGGACGAAGCTCGATGTGATCGAGGCGGAGGCGAAGGCGCGAGTTCTTGCCAGCGACACCACGCTGCAACAAGCTGTCGTCCGCCTGGATGCGGCGGTCGCCCTCCTGGAGCTGCTCGTCCAGGAATGCGGGCCGAGCGACGACGTGAAGGACCGCGTGGCAAAGGCCCGGCAGGCCCACGTCGCGGCCGCCCCAGCCACGGCGGCCCAGGAACTCCGCGCGAGCGCCTTCCACGGCCTTGTCCTGTGGGACCTGCTTCTTGCAGCAGTCACAACACCCTAGGGGGCGCCGGCGTTCCACAGGATCGGCGCCCTGGCGAAGGACGGCACGGCGAAGCTGGCCGAGAGGATGGCCGCCGAGTTTCCGCGGGGCTCCATCGTCTACCTCGTTGCCACGCCGGGCGGTCCTGTTCCCAAGAAGTGAACTGCCAACGACATGCGTGCGCCCTTGCGCTAGGCGAGGGCCTTCCTCCCTCTCCCCCCGGGAGAGGGGTGGGGTGAGAGACTTCGAGCACGGGGCCGCGCCGTTCGCAGCGCCCCTCACCCTGCCCTCTCCCAAAGGGAGAGGGGAAGAGGCATGCCCACTCCCAAAGGGAGAGGGGAAGAGGCATGCCCTCTCCCAGAGCTTCCCGAATGCGTCGGCGGAGGGGGGAAAATTGTTGGCGCCGTAAGAAACTACGCGCCGCACGAGACTTCGCTCGTGCGGCGTGGCCCCTGCGGGGCAGTTGAATCTGGGGGCCTGTCCTGGCATGGTAGTGGCGCATGTGACCAGGGGCGGTGAGCGGGTGTTGGGAAAGTCCTG
>VGYV01000569.1 GCA_016872855.1 Planctomycetota bacterium | reverse complement strand
CTCACGGTGAAGGCGCCCGGCTTCTACGCCGCGGCGCCCCAGCGCGACAAGAGCGGCCACATGCCGTTCCCCGACCAGCCCGTCATCGAGCGTGGCCCCGCCTATGGGGCAGTCGGCAGTCGGCAGGAGGCAGGAGGCAGTGAGGAGTGGCCGATGTACCGGCACGATTCCGCCCGCAGCGGAGTGGCGGCGACGGCTATCCCCGAGGCCGTCAAGCCGGCGTGGTCAGTCCCCATCGGCGGCAGGCCCTGGCCCGAGCGAAGTCGAGGGCTCACCCAGCCCGCCGTGGCCGACGGCCGGGTCTTCGTCGCCTCGGTTGATGCGCACACGGTCCACGCCCTCTCCGCCGAGGATGGCAAGGAGCTGTGGCGCTTCACCGCCGGTGGGAGGGTGGACAGCACGCCGACCATCCACAAGGGCATGGTGCTCTTCGGCTCCGCCGATGGCTGGGTCTACGCCGTGCGCGCGAGCGATGGCGCCCTCGCCTGGCGCTTCCGAGCCGCTCCGCAGGAACGCCTGGTCGGGGCATACGGCCAGCTCGAATCCATCTGGCCCGTCCACGGCGCCGTGCTCGTTCAGAACGATACGCTCTACGCCCTCGCCGGCCGCACCTCCTACACCGATGGCGGCCTTGTCCTCTACCGCATCGAGCCGGCCACGGGCAAGGAGCTGTCGCGGACCGTCCTCTACCACCTCAACCCCGACACAGGCGAACAGCTTGTGCCCGAGGCCAGGTTCAACATGGAGGGCACAACGTCCGACATCCTCTCCGGCGATGGCGAGCTGGTCTACCTGAAGTACTTCGGCTTCGACCGCGAGGGCAAGCGCGTGGAGGCGACGAAGACCCACCTGTTCTCGATCACAGGCTTCCTGGGCGAGGAGTGGTTCGTCCGCAACTACTGGTTCGTCGGTGCGGGGATGCCTGGCGCCGGCTGGGGCGGCTGGGCGGACGCCGCGAATGCTAATCCCTTCGGGCGCATCCTGTGCGTCACGCCCGACGCGGTCTACGGCTACGGCCGGCAGAGGGTCATGGGCGGCCCCGTCGGCCACAAGGCCGACGCCTACCACCTCTATGGCCTGGACCGCCACGCCACGACGGAGTCCGTTGGCCCGAAGGGCAAGAAGGCGACGAAGCAGGGCAAGCTCCTGTGGCAGGACACCGCGTCGCTCACCGTGCGGGCGATGGTCCTCAGCGGCGGCCGGCTCGCCGTCGCGGGACCGGTTGACCTGGGCCAGAGGGCGGAGGAGCTGCTGGCCTTCAAGAACGAGCCCGAGGCCCTCGCCGCCTTCGAGGGCAAGAAGGGCATCCGCCTGCGCATTGTCGGGGCCGCCGACGGCAAGAGGCTGTCGGAATGCGAGCTGAGCGCCATGCCGGCCTTCGACGGCATGGCTGCCGCGGGCGGCCGGCTCTACCTAGCCACGCTCGACGGCAAGCTCCACTGTTTCAAGGGGGAAGCCAGATGAGGAGCCCCATTGTCCCTGTTGCCCTGGTCCTGGCCGCCGCGTGTGCCAGGCTCGAGGAAGCTGCCATGCCCACCGCCGCGATGACGCTGCACGTGGCGCCTGACGGCGCCGATGCGAATCCGGGCACGCGGGCGAAGCCGTTCGCCACGCTGGAGCGCGCACGCGATGAGGTCCGAGCGCTCAAGAAGGCGGGCGGCCTGCCCAAGGGCGGCGTGACCATCGAGCTTGCGGGCGGCGTCTGCGAGCGCGCCAAGCCGTTCGAGTTGGCCGCCGAGGATTCGGGGGGCCAGGACGCGCCAATCGCCTATCGCGCGCGCAAGGGCGAAGAGGTGCGAATCAGCGGCGGGAAGCGGGTGAGCGATTGGCAGCCCGTGACCGACCAGGCGGTGCTCGAACGCCTCGACCCCGCGGCGCGCGGCAAGGTGCTCCAGGCCGACCTCAAGGCGCTCGGCATCACGGACTTCGGCTCGCCAGGCGGGGGCGGCCTCGAGCTGTTCTTCAACGACCAGCCGATGACTGTCGCACGCTGGCCAAACGAGGGCTTCGTGAAGATCACCGGCCTCGTTGAGCCTGACACCGTGAACGTCCGAGGCACCAAGGGCTCCAAGACCGGCAAGTTCATGTACGACGGCGACCGGCCGAAGCGCTGGGCGGGCGAGAAGGAGCCCTGGCTCCACGGCTACTGGTTCTGGGATTGGAGCGACCAGCGCCAGGCCGTCGAGACGATTGACACGGAGAAGCGCATCATTGCGGTGAAGCCGCCCTACCACGGCTACGGCTATCGCGTGGGCCAGTGGTTCTACGCCTTCAACCTTGTGAGCGAGATCGATCAGCCGGGCGAATGGTGCTTCGACCGCCGGGCACCCGGAGCCGGCGACGGGTCGGGCATCCTCTACTTCTGGCCACCATCGCCCATCGCCGACGGGAGGGCCGTCGTCTCCGTCGCCCAGTCGCTCGTCACGATGAAAGACGCCTCGCACGTGGCCGTCCGTGGCTTGATCCTTGAGAATTGCCGGGGCGCGGCCATCACCGTTCAGGGCGGAACTCACGTCCAGGTCGCCGGCTGCACGATTCGCAACCTGGGCGGCTACGCGGCGAAGATCGAGGGCGCCGCCGACAGCAGCGTCGTCGGCTGCGACATCTACGGCGTCGGCGAAGGCGGCGTCATCCTCACTGGCGGCGACCGCAAGACCCTCACCCCCGCCCGCCTCGCCGCCGAGAACAACCACATCCACCACTACGGCCGCTGGAGCCGCATGTACAAGGCCGGCATCCACCTCGGCGGCGTGGGCAACGCGGCTCGCCACAACCTCATCCACAACGCCCCACACATCGCCATCGCCTTCGGCGGAAACGACCACACCATCGAGTTCAACGAAATCCACAGCGTCTGCTACGAGAGCAACGACGCCGGGGCGATGTACGCCGGGCGCGACTGGACCATGCGCGGCACCGTCGTCCGCCACAACTACCTCCATCACATCAGCGGCTTCCAAGGGCGCGGTTGCGTCGGCGTCTACCTCGACGACATGTTCTGCGGCACCGACATCGTCAGCAACCTCTTCTATAGGGTCACGATGGCCGCCTTCATCGGCGGGGGACGCGACTGCACGGTGGCGAACAACATCTTCGTGGATTGCCCGCGGGCGCTGCACATTGATTCGCGCGCCCTCGGCTGGGCGAAATACCACGCCGAGGGATGGGTCAAGGAAGGCAAAGAGAAGGGCACCCACCTCGGCATCCGCTTCAAGGAGCCGCTCTACAGCACCCGTTGGCCGCAGCTCGTCAACATCCTCGACGACGAGCCCTTCGCCCCCAAGGGCAACGTCGTCGAGCGAAACATCTTCGTCGGCGACCGCTGGAACGACGTGGACAGCCGCGCCAAGCCCTATGTCACCATGAAGGACAACCTGACGGACACCGATCCCCTCTTCACTACAGATGTGGCACGGCTGGCTTGCCCAGCCGTGTCCGCCTTCCGCCTGCGCCCCGACTCCCCGGCCTGGAAGCTCGGCTTCCAGCCGATCCCCCTCGACAAGATCGGCCTCTACAAGGACGAGTTCCGCGCCTCCTGGCCCGTCGAGCACACGGTGCGCCCCATGCCCGAGCCGCCGGCCCCGAAGCCCAAGCCGCGCCCAGGCCCGCCGCCGGTCGCCAAACTCCCTGCGAAGATCGCCCTTGAGCAGGGGATCTACGGCGAGAAGACCGGGCCGACCAGCACGGCCACCCTCACCCTCGATGGGGCCAGCCTCCGCATCGCCATTGACAACGCCGTTGACCCGAAGAGGCCGCTACGGCCTGGCTCGACCTGGGGCCAGGACGACGCGGTCGAGGTTGCCATCCGCAACCCCGCCGTGGGCAAGGCCGCGCCCATCTTCGTCCTCCGCGGCTTCCCCAACGGTCACTTCGAGTCGAGCACCGAGGCCGGCGCGCCCGAGGCCGCGGCCAAGAAGGCCGGCGAGGCTGTCAAGTTCGCCGCCAGGATCATCAGCAAGGACCGCTGGACCGCCGAGTACCTCATCCCCTTCGCCGCTCTCGGCATTGACCCCGCGAAGCACACGAGGCTCGAACTCAACCTCACCGTCCGCAAGACCGCTGGCAACCAGTGGCTCATGTGGCGCGGCACAGGAGGCTATAGCTGGGAGGTCGCCAAGGCCGGCTTCCTCGAACTCGCCCCGTAGTCTTCCCTCCCGCAGGTTCCAGTACCTGCGGGAGGGTAATGGCAATGAGGAGCGCGAACATGCGAGCGTGGCTTGCCGCTATCGTCCTCCTGGCCTCCCTCAATCTCCTGGCGGAGGATACGCCGATGGTCAAGGTCACACCCAAAGAAACCGACGAACTGCTCCCCAACCCCGGCATCGGCTGGCAGACGTTTCACCGCACGCGGACGCAGGACAAGAGCCTGCCCGACTGGCTGCCCTCAACCATGCACTACGCGCGATGGGGATGGGGAACGTTCGAGCCCGAACCAGCCAAGATTGACTATGCGTTCCTCGACAAGCAGTTGAAGGACTCCCGCGATGCGGGCCAGCAACTCGCCTTCCGCGTGATGTGCTGCTCGACCACCCCCCGCGACCCGTACTTCCCCAAGTGGCTCAAGGACGCCGGCGGGCGAATCATCGAGACGCAATACGGGACCGGCCCCACGCTGCCCGTGCCCGACCTCGACGACCCCGTGGTGCTGGAGCGGCACCTGGACTTCATCAGGCGCCTCGGCGAACGCTACGACGGCCATCCCGACATTGACCACATTGACCTCGGCTCCGTGGGCTGGTGGGGCGAGTGGCACATGAGCAGCACAAAGGGAGCCTCGATGCCCAAGCCCGAGACCCAGCAGAAGATCGTGGACGCCTGGCTCGCCGCGTTCAAGAAGACGCGACTCCTCATGCTCATCGGCGGCGGCAAGATGCTCACCTACGCCACCCAACGCGGCGCGGGCTGGCGGGCCGATTGCATCGGCGACATGGGCGGCTTCTCGAAGACCTGGTGCCACATGCGCAAGGGCTATCCCTTCTGGATTCAGCAGGCCGGCGTGGGCGAGGCATGGAAGACCGCGCCCGTGGCCTGGGAGAGCTGTTGGGACATGCGCCGCTGGGTCCAGGAGAAATGGCCGCTGCGGTTCATCTTCAACTACGCCCTTGCACTCCACGGCTCGGTCCTCAACAACAAGTCGGCCCCGCTGCCCGAAGGCCCGGAGATCCGCCCCGAGATCGAGCGCTTCGTGCGCCGACTCGGCTATCGCCTGGTCGTCAAGGAACTCAAACACCCTGCGGCCGCGGCCGCGGGCAGGGAACTCGCCCTCTCGATGAAATGGCAGAACGTCGGCTCCGCCCCCTGCTACCGCCCTTATCGCCTCGCCTATCGCCTCTCCAACGACAACGGGCTAGCAAAAGTCATCCCCAGCGCCGTCACCGTCAACAAATGGACGCCTGGCAGCGTCCCCCTCTTCACCGAGGACTTCTACAAGGGCGAGTGGGACCTGCCGAACGGCGAGGTCAACGATGTTGC
>VGYV01000568.1 GCA_016872855.1 Planctomycetota bacterium | reverse complement strand
GGCTTCGGCGTCCTCCCTCGCCGCGGCCAGCCAGGCCCCTTCCAGCTCTTCCCCGACGACCTGCTGCCGAAGCAGGACTGGGAGCTTTCGCCCGCGAAGGGCGCGACGCATCGCGTCGAGGAGGGCATCGTCGCCGTCGAGTTCGATGGCAGCCAGGACGTGAATTACTACCACGCCCAGAAGCGGATGCCAGCCGAGCCGCTGACGGGCTACCGGCTGACGGGCTGGGTGAAGACCGAGGGGCTGACCACTGGCAGCGGCGCCGGCTTTCAACTGGGCGACGGCCGCGGCTGGACCGCCACCCACTCCGCCGCCTGTTCCCCATCGGTGACCGGCACGAGCGACTGGACGAAGCTCGAGCTGGACTACGTGACGCTGGGCGACACGAAGGAGCTCCAGGTCATCTGCCGCCGCATCAGCGGGGCCGGCGTGGTCAAGGGCAGGGCGTGGTATCGCGCAGTCCAGGTGCAGAAGTTCCGCCCCAAGAGCTTCGGCGCCGCCCCCGTCCTCACCGTGAACGCCAGCAAGAGCGGCGACGGCAAAGCGCTTTTGCTAATGATCGTCAACAAGAGCCTTCGGGAGCCTGTGCCCTGCACCATCGAGATCGAGGGGACGCCCATCGGCGCGGCCAAGGCCTGGGCGCTCACCGGCCCCGCCTGCGACGCGACGAACGAACAACAACCGCTCAACGTCACGGTCCGCGAACAGGAGGCCAAACTCGATGGCGGCAAGGCATTGCTGAAGCTGGCGCCGTGCTCGCTCACGGCAGTTGAACTGAAGGGGAAAGGAAATCCGTAATCCGTAATTCGTAATCCGTAACCAGAGAAGACCAGAGAAGAGCCGATTGTGGTCTTATTCTGGTTACGGATTACGGATTACGCATTACGGATTCAACAAGGAGATCACATGCGCGAGAATCGCACGAAGCGCCTGTTGAGGCAAGGCCGAGCCGCCATCGGCGGCTGGGTGGTGTCCGAGGACCCCACGACGACCGAGATCATGGCTGACGCGGGGTTCGACTTCGTGGTGGTGGACACTGAGCACGCGCCACAGACGGCTACCGGCCTTCAGGCGCACATGATGGCGCTCAAGGACACCGAGGCCACGGGCGTGGTCCGCGTGCTGTGGAACGACTTCGTGCGGGTGAAGCAGGCGCTCGACGTGGGGGCCGAGGGCATTGTCTTCCCCTGGGTGAACACCGTCGAACAGGCCCAGGCCGCGGTCGCCTCGACCCGCTATCCGCCGCGGGGCAACCGCGGCTGGGGGCCGCGTCGCGCCATCCGCTTCGCCGCCGACCAGATGGACTACTTCCGCCACGCGGAGGCGAACATCCTGGTCCTGTGCCAAGTCGAGACGCAGGAGGCCCTCGACAACGCCGAGGCCATCGCCGCGGTGGACGGCGTGGACGCCTTGATGGTCGGCCCGGCCGATTTCAGCATCAACCTCGGCGTGCCGCTCGACTGGGAGTGCGACAAGTTCCTGGCGGGCGTCCGCCGCGTGCGGCAGGCGGCCGACGCGGCGGGCAAGGCGTTCGGCGTCATCACGTCCGGCGCCGCCTATGCCAAGCGCTGGCTCGCCGAGGGCGCCCGCGTCATCATCGCCGGCGCCGACGGCGCGTTCCTCAAGATGATGGCCCAGGCCACGCTCGGCGAAATCCGGCAGAGCATTGGCTCAAGAGGGTGAGTGACCCGTCACCTCTGGACTGCCCCCGCATGTCTCGCTCGGTGTCGTAGCGTTCCGTTCCCTTCACCTCCTGGAGCACGAGATGATTCGTCTCGGCGTCCTCGGCCACGGCGGGCGCATCAGCAGCGTCATCAAGCATTGTCTGCGGGCGGTCGAGCCCGACGTGCGGGTCGTCGGCATCGTGGACCCCGATGAGGCCGGCGCCCGCGCCCGCCTCGACGACCGCGACAAGGCCGACGTTGTGTTCTACAAGAACCTCAAGGAAATGGTCCACAAGGCGCGGCTCGACGCCCTGGCCGTCGGCACCCGCTGCAACCTCCACGCCGTCTATGCCGCGCAGGCCGCGGCCTACGACTTGCCGCTCTACCTCGAGAAGCCCATCGCAACATCGTCGAAGCAAGCGACCGCCCTGGAACGCGCCTTCCGCAAGTCCAAGTGCCAGGTGGTCGTGAGCTTCCCGCTCCGCGTCTCGCCCCTGTGCGTCCTTGCCCGCGAACTCATCGAGGAGGGGGCCGTCGGCAGCCCCGACCACGTGCTCGGCGTCAACTACGTGCCCTATGGCACCTGTTACTTCGATGGCTGGTATCGCGACTACTCGATCACCCAGGGCCTCTTCCTCCAGAAGGCCACGCACGACTTCGACTACATGATGTACCTGATGGGCTCGCCCATCGTCCGCGTGATGGCAATGGCCACAACGGGCCTCGTCTTCGGCGGCAGGAAGCGGGCAGGCCTCCGGTGCTCGAAGTGCGACGAGGCCGAGGCCTGCCTCGAAAGCCCCCAGAACCGCAAGCGCAACCTCTCGGGCGGCGTCGGCGGCGACCACCCTTGCGTCTTCGGCCGCGACATCGGCACGCCCGAGACGGGGATGAACGAGGATTCGTCGAGCGCCCTCATCGAGTTCGCCAGTGGCGCCCACGGAGCCTACACCCAGGTCTTCTACACCCGCCGCGACGCCGCCACCCGCGGCGCCACCGTGAGCGGCTACCTGGGCACCGTGAGCTTCGACTGGTACACCAACCAGCTCAAACGTGTCCGCCACCACGCCCCCTTCACCGACGTGACGAAGGCGGGCGAGGGCCAGAGCCACTTCGGCGGCGACTACGAGCTGGCGTTGGACTTCATCAATGTGGTCAAGGGCAAGGGCGCGAGCCGCACCCCCATCTGGGCCGGCCTGCGAAGCGTCTACTCCTGCCTCGCCGCCAAGGAATCCGCCGCCACCGGCCGCTCAGTGGCCGTGCGACAGGTTGCCGGATGACGGGCTTCTGTCCCTTTGGTCCCTTTCGTCCCTTTGGTCCCTTCCTCTTCGGAGCCGCTCCAGTGAAACAGGTTCGGACCGCCATCGTGGGCATGGGGATCGGCAGGCCGAATGGCAAGGCAATTGCCAAGAATCCGCGAGGCCGCGTGGTCGCGCTCTGCGATCTCGTGGAAGACCGGATGAAAGACTTCGCGAAGGAGCTGCCCGAGCCGCCGAAGCTCTACACCGACTACAAGGCGATGTGCCGCGACAAGGAGATTGACGCGGTGATGGTTGGCACGCCCAACCAGTGGCACGTGCCGATCGCCCTGGAGGCCGTGCGGCGCGGCAAGCACGTGCTCATCACGAAGCCGCTGGCCGACGCGCTGGCCCCCGCCCGCCGGCTCGTCGCCGCGCAGGAGAAGGCGGGAGTGGTCGGCATGATGTCGCTCTCGATGCGTTTCAGCGGGTCCACGCTCTACCTGGGGCAGATGGCGCGGCGGGGCGACTTCGGCGAGCTGTACTACGCCCGCGCCCGCAGCATCCGCCGCAGCGGCATCCCTGATTGGAATCTCGGCTTCATCGAGAAGGGCGGCGGGGCGTTCCGCGACATGGGCGTCCACGTGCTCGATTCCGCTTGGTGGATTCTCGGCATGCCGCGGCCCGTGAGCGTCACCGGCGTCGCGGGCGCCAAGTTCGGCCCGAAGGGCCGCGGCTATTGGGACTTCCGCCAGCCGCCAAAGAGCTTCTGGCGCAAGTATGGCTCGGACGACTATGCGGGCGGCTTCATCCGCTTCGAGAGCGGCGCGGGCCTTCAGTGCGAGAGCTTCTGGGCCTCGCACCAGGCGCCCGAGCACCAGATCGAGCTGTTCGGCACCCAGGCCGGCGCCCGCTACAGCCCGCTGACCCTCTACCGCACGGTGGACGGCGCCCCCCACGACATCACCGTGAACCTGCCCAAGGGCGCCGACCCGTGGGACCTGATTGCCGGGCACTTCATTGACTGCATCCTCGACGGCAAGCCCTGCGACGCCCCCCTTCGCCACGGCCTCATCGTCCAGGAGATGATGGAGGCCATGCTCCGCAGCGCCGAAGCCGGGCGCGAGGTGCGGCTCGACAAGTAGCACAAGCCCAGGAGGCCAACAGTGAGACTTGCGGCGAAGTCGCTGTCCCTAGTCGTGTTGACCGCTTGCTCAGCGACGGCCGCCGAGCGGGCGGACCACCCGCCCGCGGCGCGGCTGAAGCATCAGTGTCTTGTGGCGAGCGCGCCCGAGAAGGGGGATGCGGAAGGAAAGCCCTTCAGCCGCCTGATCCAGCGCGGCTATGAGGCCATCTGGTTCACCGTTGTATCGGCGAACGGCGTGCGCTGGGTGGTCTACGACACGGCGCAGCAGAAGATCGTGCCCGTCGGCAGCGAGCCGGAGAAGCCCAAGGCCAGGGCGCCCAAGGAGGAGCCGCCGCTGCCGCCGGGGGTGAAGCCGAGCCACTTCGACCGCTGGGCATCGGGCGACCGCTGGCGCAGCGCGTTCAAGCAGGCGAAGCTGGAGGACGTGCTGGCCGGTGCCAATCTCCAGGAGGGATTCGGGTGTTCGGCCCGCGACGGCGCGTCGGCCAATGACCCCGCCCAGATTCTCCTGCACCGCCCGCCCAGTGCCGAAGGGGTGAAGCTCTGCTCCCTCGAACCCTTCGAGGGGCAGACGCTCCACGCCGTATACTGGCTTCGCCTGATGCCGTCGGGCGACATCGCCGTTCTCGCGGGCAACGCCAAGGTCACGGTGCTCCAGGTCTACGAGAACCCCCTGCTCGACACGATTTGCGCCCAGTGGAACGCCCTGCTCAACGAGGCATTCAAGGGCGAGCCGGTCGTCAAGGCCCGGTGCGTGGGCAGCCTCTACGCCCTTTCCCCCTACGCCGACCGCGCCTTCGATGCCATTCCCGTGGCCTCGGACGGCCGGGCCTACTTCGGCACGATGCCCCACCACGCCAGCGAGAGCGGCCCCGTCTTCGCCTTCGACCCGAAGCAAGACAAGCTCATCCTCCTCGGCGACATCGGGCGGCTCGGCGGTGTCCATCGCCCCGACGCCGTGCCTCAGATGATGCACGGCAACGCCTTCGAGATGAACGGCAAGGTCTATTTCACGGGGCAGGACCCGCACTACGGCGGCTGGGACTTCCCGGTCGCGAAGCGCGAGGACAAGCCGCGCTACCCAGGCTCGCCCATCGTCGAGTACGACCTGAAGACCCAGAAGGCCCGCGCCCTGGGCGTGCCGTTTGCGGGTAACCCGGGCATCTTCCGCATCAGCGGCGACCCGAAGCGCAGCGTCCTCTACCTCCGTCGCGGCTACCACCGCGGCCACGAGTGGCCCCTCGCCTGGTTCGCCATCCAGCTCGACGCTAACCCGCATTTCTCACCAGCGGGGCCAGCTCCGCAGGAGCGATAGGGTTTGGCCGGCGGCGTAAGCCGCCGGAAGGGGGATGCCATGGGCGCAGCCCCGAAGGGGCGGAAGGGGCGCTCTGTCGTGCCGCCCCGTCGGGGCTGGGCGTTCTCCTCTCTGCGATCCGGCGGCTTACGCC
>VGYV01000567.1 GCA_016872855.1 Planctomycetota bacterium | reverse complement strand
CCCGCCCTCGTTCGTAGTTCGGCGTTTACGCGGTTCCTCTGTCGGCCCTGGCAGCCCTGAAGACCGCCTGAAGGCCGAACTACAAACAGGAACGCCCGCTTCGGCGTGCAAATCCGTTACTGCACCCTTGGGCTTGGCGAGGGTGCGGACTCCGGCTGCCCCCGCAGCCGACGCTCGAGGTCGGCGACCCCAGCGTCCAGCCGGGCCTCGGCCTCGGCCAGGCGGCCCGCGTCGTGAAGGCGCGCCACGTCGGCCCACGCCGCCTCGACCGCGCGCTCGGCCTCGGGCGGCAGCAACGGCACCCGAAGCGAGCGAATCTGGCCGAAGCTCAGGTTCGGCGGGCCCACCCCCCGTATCAGGCGCTCGACCTGCGCCCAGCCCAGGCTGCTCCGCACGAAGGTCACCAGGCAGTAGGGGCTGAAGCCTCGCAGGCGGATCAGGTCCACGAAACAGCTCACCGTCGCCTTCACCGGCTCGCGGAAGACCGTGAACCTCTTCCGGGCCAGGGAGCCGACGCCGGAGCGGGCGAGCACCACGTCGCCCGGCCGCAGGCGGCAGCGGGGCGGGTCGTAGGGGCTGCCTTCGGCCACCGCCGTCGCCGCGTCGAGCAGCAGCCCCGTCGCCCGAATCTCGCGCTGCCCCACGATCACCACCCCCTCATCCACCGGCTCGGGCCGACGCCCCGGGAGGATTGGCCCGTAGGTGATCCGCTCGATAAAATCCCCCAGCGGCACCAGCGGCAGGGCGCACGCGCCCTCCAGTTCCTCCCGCCTGGGGTGCCAGAAAGCAGGGTCCCATCGCGCCCCCCGCAGAAGGCGGGCGGGCACCACCGTGCATTGGGCGAAGGTGTCCGCGGGACGCTTCACAGTGGCCCGAAGTATAGCCGCGCCCTCCGCCGCGATCAAGTCTGTGCGACAATTCTGGTGAGCCCTCTGCCAACTCTTGAATCCGACCCTCTGGCCCACGAAAGGCGCGAGAGGCGGGGGCCATACCCCCGCGGCAACAGGGCCTTGACGCGGGGCCGCCCGACCCCTATGCTGCTTGGTGTGAGGGCCGAGGCGGCGTGTCGCGCCGGCAAAGGAGGCCAAGGATGGGCTTGAACGTCGTCGTGAAGTCGGTGCCGCAAGGGGACATCAAGGGGCAATACGAGTGTATCGTCGCGCCCGAGGGGCTTACCCTGCGGCGCAAGAAGCGCCCGGACCTGTTCGTGCCACGGGGCGCCATAGGTGAGTACCTGGGCGGCAACAGGCTGAAGGCCCAGGAGCCCGGGCGGGTGCTGGAGATCGCCGTGTCGAAGTTCGGCAGCTATCAGAACCGCCTGGCGCGCGACCTGGCCGCTTTCCTGAGCGGACAGCGTGAGGTGCCGAACCTAGCCGACTACAGGATGGAGTGGTATTTCTACCTGGTGTCGGTCCTCCCCATCGGGATTCCCATCATCACGCTGGGCGGGGCGCTGCCGGCGATGCTCGGCTTCGGGCTGGCGAGCGGCTGCTTCGCCATCGCGCAGAAGGACGACTGGCCCGTGGCATCGCGCCTGCTGCTGTGCCTGGGCATCACCGCCGTGGCCTACGTGGCCGTGGTGGCACTCCTTGTCACGGCACTGTCCGCACGGCGATAACGGGAGCAAACCGCGACCGAACGAAAGGAAGTCGAATGGCTGGTGGCGAGAAGAAACGTCTGCTGGTGAACCTTCCGCCTGGCGTGTTCCGATGCCCACAGCTCAAGGGCGTGTTCGCGCGGCTGGGCAAGCTGGCCACGCTGCGGAAGCGCTCGCACAACAAGCCCGAGGAGATCGCGGGCGACCTGGCCTGGGCCGACGCGGTGCTCATGTGGGCCTGGCCCACGGTGACGCGGGAGATGCTGGCGAAGTGCCCACGGCTGCGGTTCGCCGGGCACATCAACCTCACGCAGGGCTTCGCCAAGGCGGAACTCGAGCACGGCCTGGTGGTCTCCGAGGCCCGCCACGGCTGGTCGCCCGCCGTGGCCGAGCTGGCGCTCGGCCTCATCCTGTGCGGGCTGCGGAAGATCAGCGACTACCACGCCGCCATGCGCGCGGGCACCGAGCACTGGGTGAGCGATTTCCCTGTGGACATTGATCCGCTGGAGCGGCAGCTCACGGGGCGGGCATTGGGCATCGTGGGCTTCGGAGGGATCGGCCGCCGACTCGCCGAGCTGCTCGAGCCCTTCCGCGTCCGCCTGCGGGTCTTCGACCCCTACGTGCCCAAGCTCGTGGCCGAGCGCCTGGGCGGCAAGCTGGCGCCGCTAGCCAATGTGGTGAAGCACTCGGAGGTCCTGGTGCTGTGCGCGGCGAACACGCCGGAGACGCATCACCTGCTGACCGCGCGCGAGATTGCCGCGCTCCCCAAGAACGCCCTGCTCGTGAACGTGGGCCGGGCGTGGCTGGTGGACATGGAGGCGTTGACGCGGCGGTTGGAGAAGGGCGACCTGTTCGCGGCGCTCGACGTGTTCGAGAAGGAGCCGCTCCCGCTCGACTCCCCGCTGCGGAAGCTCAAGAACGCCTGGCTCACCCCCCACCGCGCCGGCGCGCCCATCGAGTCGGTCGTCCGCATCATGACCTGGCTGGCCGACGACTTCGAGGCGTTCCTCCAGGGCCGGCCGCTTCAGCACGAGCTGACGCTCGACTTGCTCCACTGCCTGCATGGCTGACGCCTTTCTGGCGCGACACGTCCTTCGCGCCTTTCGCTGTGGAGACCGCCTAAAGGCCGAACTACAAACAGGGCAACGCGGCGTTCGTAGTTCGGCCTTCAGGCGGTCTTGTATGGGAGAGGGTGAACCGCAGGGCATGATGGGAGCGTCTAGTGGATCGGCGAACGTTCATCGCGGGTGCGGCAGGGCTGACGCTGGCGGCGGGGCGCAAGGGCTCAGCGGCAGAGGGCGCCAAGGCGCCCTACCGCATTGGCGTCATCGGCCACACGGGGCGCGGCAACTACGGCCATGGGCTCGACACAGTCTGGCGCGAGGTGCCCGGCTGCCAGGTGGTGGCCGTGGCCGACGCCGATGAGAAGGGCCTGGCCGCGGCAGTCAAGCGCCTCAACGCGCCGAAGGGCTATGCCGACTACCGCGAGCTGCTGGAGAAGGAGAAGCCCGACCTGGTGAGCATCTGCCCCCGCTGGCTGGACCAGCACCGCGACATGGCCGTGGCCGCCGCCGAGCGGGGCGTGCGGGGCATCTACCTGGAGAAGCCGCTGTGCCGCACGCTCGCCGAGGCCGACGAGATGGCCGCCGCCTGTGAGAAGCACAAGGTCAAGCTCGCCGTCGCCCACCAGACCCGCTACAGCCCACGGCTCCCCATCGTCCGCGAGTTGCTCCGCTCGGGCGCGCTCGGCCAGGTGCTGGAGCTTCGCGGCCGCGGCAAGGAGGACAAGCGCGGCGGCGGCGAAGACCTCTGGGTCCTCGGCAGCCACGTGATGGACCTCATCCACACCCTCGGCGGCGACGCGAAGTGGTGCTTCGGCACGGTGCTCGAGGGCGGCCGGCCCATCCGCAAGGACGACGTGAAGGAGGGCGCCGAAGGCATCGGCCCTCTCGCTGGTGACGAGGTTCACGCCCTCTTCAAGCTCGCCAGCGGCGCCACGGCCACCTTCGACTCCGTCCGCGGCGCGGGCGGCGAGCCGACCCGCTTTGGCGTGCAGATTTTCGGCTCGAAGGGCATCCTCGAACTCGGCACAGGCTATCTGCCCCCCGTGAGCTTCCTGCCCGACCCCGCGTGGTCGCCGGGCCGCACGGGCAAGAAGTGGCTCCCCGTGACCTCGGCGGGCGTGGACAAGCCCGAGCCGCTGAAGGACGCCGGCCTGCACGGCGGCAACGTGGCGGCGGTCAAGGACCTCATCGCCGCCATCGAGGGCGGCCGCCAGCCCGAGTCCAGCCTCGCCGAGGCCCTGGCCGCCACCGAAATGATCGTCGCCGTCTTCGAGTCCCAACGAGCCGGCGCCCCCGTCCCCTTCCCCCTCAAGAACCGGCAGAATCCATTGACGACCATCGCTTGACCCGCGAACCTAGCCGGTGTATAGATGTGCAGTCAGGAGTGGGTTTCAGCTTTCTAGAAAGGAAGACGACTATGGAGAGACATGGGCAGTTGACCCGGCGGGGTTTCATGGGCGGCGCGGCGGCGCTGGCGGCGGGCGCCATGCTGCCGGGGCGCGGGCTGGGAGCCGAGACGCCGGCAGGCAAGCCGAACTCGGTGTTCAACGGCGTGCGCATCGGCGTCATCACCTACAGCTACCGCGGCACCAATGTCAACACCGCCGAGGAGACGCTCAAGGCGCTGATCCAGAATGGGCTGAGCGAGGTCGAGCTGATGGGCGGGCCGATCATGGGCTACATCCGCGCGGGGCTCAAGGGCAATGCGTCGGCCGACGCCGCGCGCGAGGCGCAACTGGCCAAGGCCCAGGAACTGCGGAAGATGTACAACGACGCGGGGGTGAACATCCACATCCACAAGATCGGCTTCGGCAAGTCGGACGAGGAGATCGAGTTCAGCTTCCTGGTGGCCAAGGCGCTGGGCTGCACCGGCATCACCCTCGAGCGCTCCGACGCGATGGCCAAGCGGCTCGCCCCGTTCGCCGACAAGCACAAGGTCTGGGTCGCCTTCCACAACCACACGGGCAACCTGCCGGTGATGGACAAGGACGACCCGATCCTGGAGCACGGGGAGTACATCGGCTACAACTTCGACGTGGGGCACTACGTCGCCGGCGCGAAGAAGTCGCCCATCCCGGTGATCGAGAAGTACCACAAGCGGATGGTGAGCCTGCACCTGAAGGACCGCACGGCGGCGGGCGGCAACCTGCCGTGGGGCCAGGGCGAGACGCCGCTGAAGGAAGTCCTTCAGCTCATGCGGAAGGAGAAGTGGACCTTCCCCGCCGACATCGAGCTGGAGTACAAGGTGCCGCAGGGCTCGGACCCGGTGACGGAAGTCGGCAAGTGCGTCCAGTTCTGCAAAGAGGCGCTGGCCTGAGCGGCGCCTCACCTGGCGGCTGCGGCGGCCTCGGCGCAGAGGGCGAGGAGCTGGGCGTCGCGGGCCGCGAGGTCGGCCGGCGCGCGGCTGATGAGGGCCGGGTTGCGCTGATACCAGGCGATGAATGCCTCGCTCCGCTCGTCGAGGTAGCGGCTCACCTTCTGCTCGAGTTCGCCGCTGATGCGCTTCTCCAGGAGCGCCTTCTCGAGGTAGAGGATGGCCTCGCCCAGCTCCGTGCCCTCGCGGAAGCTCTCGAAGCGCTCGGTGGCGACCGCGCCGTCGGGCCCGGGCGCCAGGATGGCGCGCTCGGCGTCGTTGGGGCCGCCCGTGCCGCGCCCGTTGCCCATGCAATAGTAGCCCGAGCCGACGGGCTTCTTGAGCGGGAAGAGGTCCGAGCCGAAGTCGCCCACGCCGTCGTGGCCGCGCAGGAGCATCTCTTCGGGCAGGTTGCGGATGACGATGAGGGGCGAGTGGTCGCGGTGGCGGGTCCGCGCGGTGTTGCACCAGATGCTCGGCCTGGGCTTGAGGAGCGCGGCCGAGCC
>VGYV01000566.1 GCA_016872855.1 Planctomycetota bacterium | reverse complement strand
CGGCTGCAAAAACCCGTGCCAAAGCCCCGAAGGGGGCGGCGGTAAACAGCGTCGGAAGATCGACAATTTGTTGTCGATGTTGAGTCCTTAAGCGCCTATATGACAGCATGTTGTGTTCGCCATGCCTCGCGCGCTCGGAAAAAAGACAGCGGGTGTCTTTTTTTCCGGCTCAGAAGCTGAAGCGGAGGGCGGCGTAGAGGTTGGAGTTTTCCTCGAACTGGCCGAAGAAGGTGTGGTCGCGTGCGCCGAAGAAGAGGTTGGCGCCCGCCTCGACCGACCAGTGGTCGTCCACCTTGTAGTGGGCCTTCGGGCGCAGGTAGGCGTCGCCGTCCGTCGGCGAGCAGAAGAGGAAGAGGGAGAGGCGGAGGTTCTGGTTCATCAGGAGCTTGGTGAGGCGCAGTGTGACGAGCTGGCGCACCTGGTCGCGGGCGCGGACGCCGGGGGGCAGGGTTCGGCGGTAGGCGCGGTAGTCCCTCATGCACTCGACGTAGTACTGGACGCCGGCCGTGAAGTCGCGTCCGACCTCTTGCTCGTAGCCGGCGAGGAAGCGGAACTCGCTGTTGCGGATGAGGGGGTCGGAGCCGCTGCGGTCGTCGAGGGAGTGGTAGCAGCCGGCCTCGAGGTTGCCGATGCCCTTGCCGACCGGTCCGCGCACGCTGGCGCCGCAGACGGCGAGCCTGGGGAAGGTGGCCCGGCCGGTCGCGGGGTCCATGCCGGCGGGGGTCCGCCAGAAGCCGCGGTAGCCGTAGAGGGCGACCTCGTAGCCGGCCAGGTTTCTGTAAAGGCGAAGGGCGAGTTCGTCGTCGCGGAGGCAGCGGCGCGGCTCGCAGTCGCGGACGACGGCGTTCTCGCCGGCCAGGTTGCCGAGGGCGTCGCTCCAGTAGCTCAGCCGCGAGCCGTCCACATACTTGTCCGAGCGGAAGCGCGGGGTGTAGGCCAGGTCCACGTTCACGGCGTCGGTGAAGAAGCTCAGCTTGGCGGCGTCGGACGGGGCCTTGAGGTACTCGTCGTCGCGACCGATGAGGAAGGACTCCCAGTCCTTCGGGAACAGATCGTTGATGAAGAGGAGGTCGCCCGTGCCCCAGGTGAGGGTTTGCCGCCCGAGCTTGAGGTCCAGGGCCTCTAGTGGCGAGAAGGCGATGTTCGCCTCGCGGAGGTCTGCTCTGGCGCGCTTCTCGATGGCGTCGTAGTAGAAGTCGGCCTTGACACGCATCTCGGGGCGGTACTCGCCGATCTCGAAGGTCTTGTTGGCCTCGATCTGGAGGCGTGCCTCGCCCATCGAGGCGGTTTCGGAGATATAGCGGTTGCTCCGCACGCGGGTGCCGGCCCGCGTCTCGACGAAGCCGTGGAGGCCGAAGGGGAGCTTCTCGATGATCTCCTTGAGCGAGGGGCCGGCGGACCGCGGCTCCTCCGCCTCGGCTGCGAACGCTGCGCCGAGCAGGGCCAGAGCCAGGGCGGCGGGGGCCAGGCGCCTCACTGGAGGTGTTTCCTCGGGGGACGGCGCAGGTAGCGCTCGCTGAACACGTCGTCGGGCAGGCCGAGGTTGTACTTGATGTCGGAGAACGTGCTAACCGTGTTCCCGCCGCTCTTGAGGTCGCGCACGCGCGACTTGACGACGGTGGGGAAGCCCTGGATTTCCTTCACCTCCAGGGCCTCGACCACGCGGTAGAGCTTGCCCTCGGCGTCCAGGAACTCGGCCTTCATCGGCATGAAGGACTTCTTGTCAATCCAGACCTTGAAGGAGGCGAACTCGACGCTCTTGGGGTCCTTGGGCTTGTTGAGGAGGACATAGCGGTCGGCGGTCGTCTCGGCCAGCTCGTGAGTGTCGGCCTCCAGGCTGCGGCCGGACACGTCCTCGTAGAAGAAGTTGGAGCCGGCGAAGCTGGTGCGCTTGTCGCTCGCCGCTATGCGCTTCACCAGGTCGAGGGCGGGCAGGTAGAGCCAGCGGTCGTCGTCCTTGTCCACGTGCTTCCACACCAGGTAGGCCATCTTCCGCACGTCGGCCGGCTCCTCGAAGTAGACGTAGAACTTCTGGTCGGCGCCGTCCTTCACGTCGCGGCGGAGGATGACGAACTTGCGCTCGCGCGTGCGGCCCTGGGCGTCGCTGATGGCCATGTGCACGCTCGCCCGCCCATCGTCGCCCTGGTAGTAGGCCGTGAGGTTGGCCTTCTGCACGATCTCGTCCACGCTTGGCTCGCCTGCGAGAGCGGCCAGGCCCAGGCCGAGGGCGAGAACCGCCAGCACCAGCTTACGGGCGACCATTGCGCTCCTCCTTTCAAGGGTTGGGGCGATCGGTCCGATCCGACGGATCCGTCGGATCCGTCGGATCAAACGGGCATCAGGCCTTCCCCTCCGCGGCCTCGGCCCTCCGGCACGCCTGTCGCCGCGACATGATGCCGCACAGGGCGGTGAGGATGACGATGGCCACGGCGCTCACCCACGTGAGCGTGGTCCAGTGCCAGGTGACGTAGCTGTTGATGCTCAGGGCAATGACGGCCACCGTGCCCGCCGAGGCGGCGGCGCACAGGCCGCAGTTGCACGCGGCTGCCTGCGGGGCCTTCGCGCGGAAGAGCCCGCGGGCCAGCACGGTCACGAGCGCCGTGAGCACGAAGAGCGTGGCAATGCCCGCGATGGCCAGGATGCTCGCCATGAAGAAGCCGACGGTCTTGTAGGGCACCAGCGGCGCGGCCAGCAGCGGCGTGAAGCCGATGGCGATGACGATGATGTTCCGCGCAATCGCCCGCGCCGGCTCGCCGAACATCTTTGCTGCCACGTCCCTCCACGAGCCGAGCTCGTGCACCAGCTCGCGCGAGCGCGACAGGAAGTGGATTGCGAAGTCCACCGCCAGCCCCAGCGTGAGCGACGACAGGACAGCGACGGGCATATCGTAGTCCTTGCCCACCAGCCCGATGATGCCGTAGATCAACCCGATGGTGATCGTGAGCGGGACCATCGCCAGGATGCCCCAGAGCGCCGAGCGATAGAGCACGACCATCATCACGAACACCATCGCGAAGCTGCCGAGGAACGACGTGAGCATGCCGCTCACCATCTTGTCCTGCCACACCACGTTGATGTAGGTCAGGCCGAACCAGTGGTGCTGAAGCGGCGCGGGCGGCCTCTGGTCGCGGAGGAAGGCGTCCACGAACCCCACGACCTTCTCCATGTCGCGGTTGTCGCCGCTCTTGAGCTGCACCCACAGGTTCGCCTTCCCGTAGTCGGGCGTCACCAGGTGCCACAGGTCGTCGGGGTCGTGGCTGTTCTGAAACGACATGAGGCACTGTGCCACGGCCTCCGCCGTGTCGGGGATGCGGTAGAACTCGGCCTTGCCTTCCATCAGCTCCTTATAGACCTTGCGGACGACGTCGGCGACGGAGTTGGACTTTCCGACGACGCCCGTGGTGAGGAGCGCCTTCTGGAGGCCCTCGATGTAGCGGAGGACCTCAGGGTTCTTGAAGACCTGTTTGGCGAGTTGCTCGGCCCCGATGGCGCCGGCCACCTCGGCCCAGGCGTCCGCCTCGTCGCCCGTAGCCGCATCTTCCCAGTTCCTGACATGCGTCAAGAGCGTGTCCAGCAGAAAGTCGCCCGATGGGGCGGTCTTGGCGACCGCGGCGGCCATTACGCGAGCCTGCTCGATGGTCGGCGCGGCCTCGGGGAAGTCAGCCTTCAGGCCCTCCGCCGCCTTCACCAGGCGGGCGTCGAGGGCCTTCGCCACGTCGTCGGTCCGCCGCGTCGCCGCCTCGGGTTCGAGGACGAGATAGGCCATGTAGGTTCCGCCGAAGTGGCTGTTCAGCACCTTGTCGGCCACGCGGATGGGATGGCTGTGGGTGAACCACTTCACGGGGTTGTCGTTGATATTGATGCGGCTGATGCCGTAGCCGGCGAGGCCGGCGACGAGGAGGGTCGCCCCGAGGATGAGCTTGGCGCGGCCGTAGGCGAACCCGCCCAGGCCGTGGACCACGCGGGCGAGGAGGGACTTGGGGGCCTCGTCGTGGTGCAGCGTCCCGAAGTTCGCCAGCCGCTTCTCCGGGATGAACATCACGAAGGCAGGGATGAAGGTGACGGTGAAGACCCAGGCGAGCGCCACGCCGATGGCGACGAAGGTGCCGAAGACCTGCACGGGCGGGATGGGCGTGAGGGCGAGCGAGCCGAAGCCGGCCACGGTCGTCAGCGAGGTGTAGAGCATGGGCATGAACAGCTCGCGCATCACCGCCGCCATCGTCTGCCGCCGGTCGCGCGTCTTCTGATAGTGGTCGAAGAACTGCGAGATGATGTGCACCGAGTCGAGCACGGCGATGGGCATGATGAAGATGGGGATCATCGAGCTCATGATATGGACCGTGTGGCCGGTGCCGATGAGGAGGCCCATCGTCATGACCACGCACACCATCGCCAGGATCATCGGGCTGAGGATGAGCGTGAGCTTGCGGAAGAACAGCCACAGGAGGATGAAGATCACCAGCATGGCCAGCGGGGCCGAAATGGCCATCTGCATGAACATCTCGACGCCGAACGTGTCCTCGGCCACCGGCAGGCCGGTGATATGGTACGCATCGGCTTCGGGGGGCGTCCTGCCCGTGAACATGGCATCGGACAGGCGCAGCCCTATCAGGGAGGTCTCGGCCTCGATTGGGGCGAAAGCGTCTTCCATTCGCTTCACAAACCCGGCAAGCGCCGCCACCTGCTCGTGCGCAGCGAGCTGCCTCGACTCGAGCGAGCGCAGGTACAAGCGTGTGAGACGGAACCACGGGCTGGTCCGCTTGCCCGTGGCCCGCGCGAGTTGGCCATCGAGCCAGTCGATCCTGCGGGCGGCCATCGTCTGAACGTAGGGCATCGAGGCATCCTCACCTATCCGGATCAGGGCCTCTCCGAGCTCCCGCCAAGCCTTGTCAGGCTTGGAGCACAGGAACGCGCTGAGGCGGACGAGCAGTTGGTCGAACTCCTGCCGGTCCTCCGCGTAGGAGGCGCACAGGCGGCCCAGTTCCACGACCGCGTCGAGAGCCGCGCGGCTCGCAGGCTGGCCCTTGTATTCCCGCAGCTCCTGAGCCACCGGGCCCCAGAACCAGATGATTGGGATGCGCGACTTGAGGGAGTCGTAGACCCGGTACGAGAGGTCCTTCGAGGTCAGGGGGAGGTAGAGGCAGAGGGCCTTGCCGTCCTCCGAGACCAGCGTGCCGTCGAGCAGGGGGTTGGCCTTGGCCTTCTCGCGGATGGCGCGGGCCGCCTCGCGCGTGGTCGGCGGCTCGGGCATCAGCCACTCGAACCGCACCGTGCCCTCGCCCGCAGGCTCGATGTTGTCCACCTTCGACGGCGCCAGCAGGTCCACCTCGACCACCCCGATCTCTTTGCCGGGGTTCTCCGGGTCGGGCCAACGCAGCTTCTCGGCGAACTTCGTCAGTTCGTAGACCCGCGCCAGCGATGTGGGGTTGAACACCCCGTCGGGGTCCTTCTCGTTCACGACCCCCAGCACGACCATGTCGTTGAGCGTGAACTCGCGTTTCATGTCGTGGTGGAACACGCGCA
>VGYV01000565.1 GCA_016872855.1 Planctomycetota bacterium | reverse complement strand
ATGAACGCCAGGATGTGCCCGGTCGCCTGGGCCATGCCCTTGTTGACAGCGTGGGGGTGCCCGCGGTCGCGCTCCGAGACCCAGTGGGCCAGCCAGGGGGAGTACCGCTCGATGAGCCCGACCGAGGCGTCGGTCGAGCCGCCGTCCATGACGATGTACTCCAGGTCGGGATAGCCCTGGAGGAGGACCGAGCGGAGCGTCTCTTCGAGGAACTGCCCCTGCTGGTACGACGGCGTGACGATGGTCACCCGCGGCCAGGGGGAGCCATCGGGCATGGCCTCGGGCGGGCGCGGCGTCTCCTCCGTCCACGGCCAGCCTGTCTTGCCCGCGGGCGGAGGAGGGAGTTCGCTCAGGGTCGGGCAGCGCACGTAGGCCCCCTCAAAACAGGTACTCCGTCTGGATCTGCCAGCGGCCGTCCGCCGCGTAGGAGATCACTCTGGTCGGGCGGAGAACCCCCAGCCGGCAGAGAAGCCGGGGGCAGCGCCGCAGGCCGGGCGCCTGCGCCAGCAGGCGTCGCACGAGTGTGCCGAGCCGGCCATGGGGGCGCCCCCCGCACCGGCGGAGCACCTCGCCTGCCTCGGCGACGTATTCCTTCAGGTGATGCGCCGTCTTCTGCGCCCCGTGGCGGCGGAAGCCGGCCAGCGGCGCGCTCACCCCGTACAGGTCCGCGTGCTGGAAGAAGCGCGCCCACAGCTCGAAGTCCGCGGCGATCCGCACCGACGTGTCCAGCCGCCCCCCCGCCCGCTCCCAGAGCGACCGCCGCCAGAACGTGGACTCCTGCTGGATCCAGGAGCCGCCATACGTCCCCCAGCCTGGCAGGTTGGCCCCCCGGAAGAACGAGGCCCGGTCGAACCCCGAGCAGGGCGTGCACGCGACGGCCTGGCCCTTCTCGTTCCAGAGCACCTTGCGCGTGCTCGTGATCCATTCGACCTCGGGGAACGCGGAGAAGATGTCGGCCACGACGGAGAGGGCGCCCGGCAGGTACATGTCATCGCTGTTCAGCCACGCCATGATCTCCCCGGAGGTTCTGGCGAAGCCCTTGTTGATCGCGTCGTACTGCCCATCGTCCCGCTCGCTCACCCAGTAGGCGAGCTGCCCCGCGTGCCTGCGGATGATCTCCACGCTCCCGTCCGTCGAGCCGCCGTCCATAACCACGTACTCCAGACTGGAGTAGCTTTGACCCAGAACCGAAGCAATGGCGGCGCCGAGGAACGGCGCCTGGTTGTAGGAGGGGGTGACGATGGAGATACTCAGCCGAGGCTCAGGCACTGGCGTGGCCGGACTGCTCACTGCTTCACCTTGGCAACTATCTCTTGATACCAGGAGAGATACTCGTCCACCGCGCGGTTCAGGTCGAATCTCTGCTTCGCGTCGGCGGCCGCGTTCTCGGCCAGCCGGAGGCGCAGGCTGTCGTCAGCCAGCAGGAACGCAATGGCCTGCGCCATCGCGTCGGCGCTGCCCGGCGGGACGAGCATCCCCGTCGCGTGCTCGGCAGTGTGCCCATTCTGGTGCAGGCCCCTGACCTGTTCGGGGATGCCTCCGACCGCCGTCGCCACGACCGGGGTGCCGCACGCCAGGGCTTCGAGCACCACGGTGGGAAACGTGTCCGCCTTGGCGGCGTGCACGTACAGATCCGCTGCCTGGTAGTAGAGGGCCACCCTGGCTGGGTCGCTCTCGAACGGCACATGCCATATCGGGACCGCCCCCACCTCCTCAGAGCGGCTGTCGCCCCCAAGTTCCACGAGCATTGCAGCCCGCTTGAGCCCTGACTGGGCAAGCAATCCCACGGCGTCCCGGATCGTCGTGTAGTCCTTGAACGGGCTCTTCGTGCCCCTGTTCGCGGTAAACAGCAGGATGTCCGTGTCCTGCGGCAGCCCCAGCGCCTGCCGTGCAGCCCGGCGGTCACCGGGTTTGAAGAGCTTCAGATCAATACCATTGTTGATCACCCGCCCCTCTATCGGCGCAAGGATGGAACGCTCGGCTCGGTCGAGCAGCCAACGGCTCGGGGCACAGACGAAGAGCCTGGAGCGGCGGTAGATGTCGCGTTTGCGCCGCCAGTTCCAGGCCGAGGCATCGCGGCAGATAGGCCAGTAGACGCCCAGGTTCGGGCAATGCCCACAGCCGCTCTCCCAGCGCTCGCAGCCAAGCGTGTGCGCGCAGTGCCCCGTCCAGAGCCATTCATCGTGCAGCGTGAGTGCCACGGGGACCTTCTGGCTGATGGCCGCGAGTGCGCGAAGATCGAAGTAGGCCCCGTGAAGGTTGTGCGCATGAACGATGTCGGGACGCTTCGGCAGCAGCTCCAGCAGCCGCCGGCTCCCCGGGAAGCTGAAGTCCTCTCTCCCGAGCCTCCGCTCGATGGCGGGCCACCCCTCGGCGAGCCGCTCCAGCCTGCCCCGCAGCCTTGCAACGCCGCGGACCCGCCCGTCCAGGGAGCTGAGCGCCCGTCGCAGGGCCAGGCAGGGGTATCGCAAGAGAGAACGATGGTCGGCCACAGGAATCTCGATGACCGCGGGCTCATCCGATGCCTTGCGCCCGACGACGAGATACGACTCATGCCTTCGCGCCCGGTACGCCTTGAACAGCTCGTTGGCAACCTTCTCCGCCCCGCCGCCCACCTCGTAGGTGGAAATCTGGGCAATGTTCATGCTGGCGCTCTGCTCACATGCCGCCCACCCGGAACCAGTCGCGCATGCGCCGCTCGAACTCGTCCCCATCCCAGTCCCGCACGAGCACGCGGGGAAGCTGAAAGCGGTCGGCGCCGCGCCGAACGGCTCCGGGTAAGTTGGCGCAGGCGCAACGATGGCCCGCGCCACGCACGGCTGCGATAGTGGCCGCCGTGTAGTCCATGGTCGTGCCGAAGGGGTAGGAGAAGGCGGCGACTTCGCGCCCCAACAGGCGTTCGAGGTAGGCCTTGCTCTGCCCGATCTCAGCCTCCTGCTCTGCCTGCGAGAGGGATGCCAGGACGGGATGGCTCACCGTGTGGGACCCAATCTCGACGATCCCCCCCTTCGCCAGCTCGACCAACTCGTCTGGCGTCAGGCCGCGATGCGTGGCACGCGCGGCAGGCGACGCCCCTGCCCAGCTTCGAAGCTGCTCAAGTGCCGAACGCCGCGCGGCATCCGCCAGAGGGCGAAGTGCATGGCAGAGATCGCGGTACACCCGGTGGCGAGCCGTCGGGTCCCGGCGCTCCTGGATGCTCCAGGAGTGGCCGTCGTGCCGGGCGCTTGGGGGAGATTCGGCGGCTTCGCCCAGCTCCCAGTGGCGGACATCACCACCCACCTCCAAGGTAAGCTCTCTCGGCAGTGACCCCGGCTGAAGCAAGAGCCGCTCCAGCTCATCCCACCAGAACTCTTGGCCTGAGCCCACGGAGCCGGTCGTCACGAAAACCGTGGCGGGGACATCGCAACGCTCCAGGGGCGGCTTCGCGTGGTGGAGGTTATCGGCATAGCCGTCGTCGAAGGTCAGAACGACGCCGCCGCTGGGCACACGGCCTCCGCCAAGCGTACTGGCCAGCTCCCGCAGGCTCAATGGGAAGGCGCGCCGCCGCACCACCTCCAAGTGCTGCCGAAGGTGCTCCGGCGTCACGCACAGCAGTTGAGGGTCGAACTGGGCATCGGCCACGCGGTGGTAGAGCAGGACAACGCACTTCGCCCTGCCCAACTGGCGGAGGCCCCGCGCTGCCCCTGCCAGCCACCGCAAGGCACCGCTTCTCACGTTCTCTCTCCCGGCTTCACTGCCCTAACCGTGATCAGCACCTCGTAGTCGGGGTCGCGGCAGTCCAGCTCGGCGGGCGTCAGTTCCTCTGCGGCAAGCCCGTGCAGGAAGGCGATGGCGGCGAGCACATTCCCGCGGGCCTCCACCGCCACGTTCTCTGGAGGGAAGACCTCCTCGAACAGGCGTCGCGCCGACAACGTCGTGAGGCGCCAGAAGTCGCCCCAGCGGTCCATGTCGTAGCGGCTGATCTGGCTGATCCCCGGGAACGTGGCGAGCGCCACACCGCCGGGCTTCAGGATGCGGAAGAGGGAGCGGAGCGCGGCCCGCGGCTCCCACAGGCACTGGAGCGTCTGAGTGAGAATCGCGCAGTCGAACGAATCGGACGGGATGTCGTTTGGCCCGCCGAGGTCGGCCACGATGGTCGCGCTCGGGTTGCCGGGCACGGCGTGTAGCACGTCGCTCTGGGCCACGCGGCCGCCGCCGAACCGGCGGGTGTAGGTGTTGTCGCCGACCTCGAGCACGCGCCCGCGAATGTCTGCGGCGTGTAGCGAGAGGAACGCCTCGATGTAATGCCTGTCAATGGGCAGGCCGCGGTCGAGGCCAAAGACCCTGCTCACCGGCTCCACACGCCGCAGGGAACCGAAGTCCACGTGGCTGGGCCGGCGCTGGCAAGCCATGCGCCCGCCAATCCACCGGCGGAGCCGGGACGGCAGCACGGACCTGGCGACGGCTCTAATCCATCCGCTTGGCATAGATGAGGAGGTAGTACCGGGTCTGAGGCGTCAGGCGGAAGGGCGGGACTACCGCGCTGTTACTGGCCGGGTCGAGGTCGTTGATGAGGTAATCGAAGCCGGTTCGCTGGAGAAGGGCCAGGATGTCGGCCAGCCGCCGCGGGAGGCCGGGGAAGTGGTGGTACTCCACGACCATCTCGCGGACGTTCGGCAGCAGGTCCTCGCTGTCGGCGAGGACCTCCCACTCCGCCCCCTCGATGTTCATCTTGAGGAAGTCCACGGGTTCCGCCAGGTAGTCCCGCAGCCGCACGCAGGGGACTTCGTGCTTCTGCCAGCCGCGCGGCGGGCCGTCGGACATGTTCGCAGCGAGGCTGCTGCCGCACTTCCCGTCCGAATAGAACGCCAGCATCCCCTCCCGTCCGGCCACCCCTGCCTGGAGGCATCTGACGCCGGCCAGGGCGTTGCGGCGCACGTTCTCCTCGAGGCATGGGCAAACCACGGGGTCAGGCTCGAAGCCAATCACCCGCGCGCCGGGGTAGACGTGCTTGAAGTAGAGCACCGACATCCCGATGTTGCTGCCGCAGTCCAGGATGAGCGGGTCCTGGCGCTGGGCGTCGAAGTGGTAGATGCGGTGGACGAAGATGTCCTTGTAGAGGGTGTAGAAGTTGTGGGGATCGTTGATTCGGACCGCGTAGTCGAGCACGCGCTCGACGCCGCTGGTCCGGGGCGGCTGGGCGTACATGCGCGCGCGGAGGCGCCTCAACTGCCTCTCCTGCGCCCGACGGCCCCTCGAGTCCACCGCTTCGCGGATGTGTCGCTGCACAGAAGAGGGCAGGACGCGGCGAGCCAGGGCACGCAGGAACCCGCTAGAGGTGGCGGCGGACAAGCTCGGTCAGCTCCTGCATCCTGTGAAAGTAGGTGTGCTCGCGGAGGGTTCGGGCCTGTCCCGCGCGAGCGATGGCCTCTCGCGCGTCATCGTGGGCAAGGTAGTATCTCACCAGCTCCACGCACTCCTCGGGCGAGCGATAGGCCACCACCTCCTTGCCCGGCTCGAACATCTCGTGGAGGTTCCCCTTCCAGTCG
>VGYV01000564.1 GCA_016872855.1 Planctomycetota bacterium | reverse complement strand
GCGCCAGATACCCCGGGAGCGAGAGGAGAGGACCGCCTAAAGGCGGGACTCCCAACGGGTTACGCGCTCGTTTGGAGTCCCGCCTTCAGGCGGCGGCGCCTTATCTCCACGCCATTCGTGACAGCCACGTTACGGAAAGGGCAAGGCAGTGAACACCAGTAGGGGTCCAGGTGCCTGTCACGTTGGGGGGGGTTACCCGGGGGTAGTGTAAGGGGGTGATGACCCCACTCCGGGCCGCCGGAGCCGCCTTGCGGCATAGCACCGAGTTGCCACCGCCGGCGCCCGGCCCCCCGCAATCCGCCTCTAGGGCGGGTGCTGTTGCAGGACAGGCTCCGCGCCGAGGGCGGTTGGTCCACACGAGATCACGTTCACCCCAGTGCCCGCAAAGTGGGAGCGGGGCGCCCCCCCTTTGGAATCCCCCGCCTTCACTGGGGGGCGCGAGCGCCCGCCCCAGCCCCCCTTCTGCGAAGCACTGTGAAGGTGGCTAACCACGTGGGGCGGGTCTTGGCTCCACAGGGGAGATAGGGAAACGCCGCCGCTTGTGCGAGGAGGCGGGGGCGCGCTCGATGCGCTCGTGAGTTCGTGTTCGCGGGCCAGGTGGCCGTGCTGGACGCGGTCCGTGCAGGGCGGCTTGAGCCGGCCGAGGCGCTTCGCATTGGGCCGCCGCTGGTCTTCGAGCGGTTCTGGGCCGAGGCGGGCCTGCCGGACATCCTGCGGCGGTTGCTGGCCGATCGCCGCTACGAGTTCCCCGTCGAGCGTGCGGTGTTCCTGACGGTGCTGCACCGGCTCTTCGACCCCGGGAGCGACCGCGCGACCGAGGTGTGGCGCGAAGGCTACGCGCTCGACGGCATGGACGACCTGGGACTGCATCACCTCTATTGGGTGATTCTCCAAAGTTGCGCCCCTCTTGTGGGGCGCAAGATTGGGGGCAGGTGCTCCAGAGTTGAGGCAGACCTAGGGGGCCATCGCCGTCACTTCAGCGGCTTCGGCTTCCAGACCACCTGGCCGGTCTTGGCATCCACCAGGTCGTAGACGCGCACGTAGTCGGTGAGGAACTCGTCGGGGAGGGTGGCCTTGCGGACGTCGCCCGCCCAGCCGCCGAACTCCAGTTCGTCGCTGAGCTTGAGGTAGAGCGGCACCTGGCACACGCCGCCCGCCTTCGTCCGCCACTGCTCCTTGCCGTCCACGTAGAAGACGTATTCGTCGGGCGTCCAGAGCAGGGCGTATGTGTGCCAGCCCTCCGCGATGCCGGGGTTCTTCGACACGTGGCCGGCCGACTTGTGGGCCTTGCCATAGCCGTCCCAGTGCAGGTTGTGGTGCACGCGGTCGTCGAGGCCGGGCTTCTCCATGATGTCTATCTCGGTGCCGTCCATCCCCTCGTTGCCGACGGTGGTGACGCCGCTGCCGAACATCCAGAAGGCCGACCAGTGGCCCGCCGACTTCTGGAGGCGGATGCGCGCCACGTAGTAGCCGAAGGCGTGCTCGAACTTCCCGCGCGTCCGCGCGCAGCCGTCGAGATACTTGTCCCCCTCCTTCAGCGTCTTGATCGCCAAGCTCCCCTTGCCGTCGAGCGCCACGGCCTTGGGCGACCAGAAGCCGGCCCGCCGTGGCCCGTCTGCAATGTCCCACTTGCTCTCATCCAGCTTCTCCCCTTCGAACTCGTCGTGCCACACGAGCTTCCAGGCCTGGCCCTCGGGGGCCGGCGGCAGCACATCGGGCGGCTCAAGCTTCTTCATCTCCGGCCCCTCGGCGCCCAGCGCCAGCAGCATCGCTGCAAGGAACGACACAAACGCCGTCAATCGCATGGCTCTCTCCTCTCACACACCCCTGGCCCCCACACCGGGCGTCATCCTACCCCTTCGCACGGGCGCGGTCAAGCCCGCGACGGCGCCCAGCCGCGCCACCGCACCTCCTTGCCCCCCGCCCGCGAATGTGCTACCCTGCCCGCGGACGCGATGGGCTCTCACAACCCGACCGCGCGATGGGGAACGCGGCGAATGGCGGACGCAGCGGACACGGCGGCCAGCTACGACGAGGCAAGGATTCACCTGCGGGCCGGCGGCCGCGACCGCCAGGTGGCCGTGCCCGTGCCTCTGGGGCCGCGGTCGCTCCTCGACCTGCTCCCGCCCGCCCGCGTCATCGCCCAGGCGCTCGCCGCCCTCGCCGCCGAGGCCGCGGCCGAGCAGGGCCAGGCCGTCGCCTGCCGCCCAGGCTGCGCCGCCTGCTGCCGCCAATACGCCAGCATCTCAGTCGTCGAGGCCGAGGCCCTCGCCCGCCTCATCGCACGGCTGCCCCCGCCGAAGCGCGACGCCGTGTGCGAGCGCTTCGACGCGGCACTCCTGCGGCTCGAGGGCGCCGGCCTGCTCGACCCAAGAGCGCCCCGCGGCACCCGACGCATCACCCTCCCACCCCGCCACACCCCAGCCGCAACCGCGGCCGCAACCTCCTCGACTCCATAGACCACGCCTGGACCCAGCCCTTCAACGAACGGTGAGGGAAGGAGCACGCGCCCTCGCCCGACCGAAAGCACCGCCCAGTGTGGCTCAAGTCTGGCTCAGAGTCGCTCACTTGCCGTTTGGCCATTCTCGCCCTTCCGGCTCAGTGTTGTCCAGTGTTTACCAGAGTCGCTCACACTTGCGCACCCCCCGGCCGCACGGAGACGGGGGGCGCCATCCCCGCCGGCTGACACGCAGTCGGTTTGACCTCTTCGGCACCCACGGCACCGGCGGGCCGATGGCACTTGAAACACTCGCCTGCTCTGTGGCAGTATTACGGGCGCGCCGGCGCTACTACAGGCCCCAACGGAGAGCTATGGCTATGAACGGACACCGAATCGGTGTCGTCGCGCTGCTGGCGGCGGGGTCGCTGGCCAGTGGAGAAATGGTGACCCGGCGTTGGACGCCGCTCGCCGGGGAAGGGGAGAGGACCCTCAGGTTCGACCTGGCCGGCTTGCCCTCTGGGGCCAGGGTCTACCGAGCCGATCTTGTTCTCGCCCGCTCCGGCCCCGTCCTGGGCAATGAAGACGACGCGATGGTCAAGGTGGAGGTGTGCCCCGCCTCTGGCGGCAAGCCGCTGGCGCTCCGCGGCCCGTGGTTCGACCGCCTCGACGCGAGTGAGGCCATCCGTGCCGCTTGCCGCGTACCGCGTGCCCAGGCCCAGTTTGTGGTCAAGTCCTGCCCCAAGTGGGCGGCGGAATCTACATACCTCGATGTCGCCTACGAGGGGCAGGCCGAGAAGCCGCCGCCTGCCGCCAAGGGCCTCAAGGCGCTGCACAGAAGCGGGCTCACCTTCATCACCTGGCAGGAGCTCGAGGACCCCTTCGGGGCGAAGACGCCCACCCTCGACGAGCTGAGGGCCGCCCTGAAGCAACTGGACGCGACGAAGCAGGTGCGGTGTCGCATCTACAGGCACACCGAGCGAATAGACGCGAAGTCCATTGCCCAGGCCGAGCTTCTCGCCGAGGTTGCGCCGCTTTCCGGCTACAACGCCCGCGGCGTCTCCACCGACCACGTGATCCACCAGCGGCAGCTTCGGGCGATTGACGACGGCCTCTATGCCCGCAGCATCGCCGCCGACCCATTCAAGGTTTCGCCCGACGCGCCCGAGATGGGCGCCCTGCCCGTCCGAAGGCTGGCCATCGAGGATGGCAAGCCGCTGCCCCCAGGCCTTGGCCTCTACGTGCATCAGCCGGGGAAGGCAGGGCGGGCATTCTACGCGGTCGCCACGTGCGTGGACGGGGTGACGAACCTGCGAGACCTGGCGACCGGCTCCAGCCTCGCCGAGCCGGTGGCCGAGGAGGCAGGCCCCGGCGAGCCGGTGTTTCAGAACGTGGAGGACCTCAAGGTCTTCTACGACTATCCTGGTCAGCGGATGCACTACGTCCAGTGGTGCGCCCCACCCCTCGCCAACCTGCCGAACCAGCACCACAACTGGAGCGTATTCGTCCCTACGGCCGCAACGGGCAAGGAGCCGCTGGCACTGGGCATCTACTTCCAGGACTGGCGCGGCTTCTACCTGCGGCCTCGTTGGCCCCACAAGCGCGACCAGATCCTGATCGCCACGGACGACTCGCCCTGGCCATCCTTCGGCTACGGCTACCACGAGGCCCTCGGCACACCCCGCTCGTTCGCCGAGGGCGTCGTGCACGACTACACGGCGGCGCGGATTGACGCCTTCGTGGCCTGGGTGCGGAAGAAGTTCGCCATTGACCCCGCCCGCATCAGTTGCCACGGCATGGGCACCCTTGGCGGCACCGCCGCCGTGCACTACGCCTTTCGGCATGGCGGCTCCGTGGCCTGGGTCGTCGCGGGCTACTTCGACCCCAGCCCCGGCACCTGCCCAGCAACAATCAAGTCTGGCGAGCGGGAACTCAAGACCCATCTGCCCCAAATGGAAGCCGTCTGGGGCAAGCGGGAGTGGGACATCAAGACCGCCGCGGGCGCGAGCATCTGGAAGGACCGCGACCTGACGGCGTGGGTCCGCGCGAACCCGAAGGCGGCGCTGCCGTTCTTCTCGATCGGCGCAGGCACACTGAGCCCCGTCTGGGCGCAGCAGGTGCCGTTCATGAAAGCCCTGCTCGAGACGCGGCAACCGTTCATCGCTGAGTTCGACTGGGGCGGCTCGCCCCCGCGCTACGGCCCCGAATACGTCCGCCTCGACAAGCCCATGCCGGCCGTCAACCCCGACAGAATGGAGTTCGCCAGCCGCGACTACTGGGCCGAGGCCAAGGTCCACTACTCCTCCGGCGGCTCGATCAACTCCGGCCTGAGCTGGGACCCGCAGGCCATCGCGGACGCGCCCGACCGCCTGGAGATCGAGGGGCGCTTCGGCGGAGCGGTCACCCTGCGCAACGCTCAGCACTTTAGGCTCAAGCCGGGCGAGAGGGCCGCGTGGGTCCTAGACACGGGCCGACGCGAGACCAGGCGCGCCGGCGAAGCCACCGCCGACGAGCATGGCCTTGTCACCATCCCCGGCCTCGCCCACGGCAAGCTCATCCTCACCCGGGCAGACGCCAGAAATCCCTGACGTGAGCATGCTCAGCACGATCGGAAGGTGGGGGCTCTCGCCTTCGAGACCTCGGGCGGCGTGCCGCTGTGCTCGGTGTTCGACAACCCCAAAACGACCGTGCCAGGCCACGAGCACGCCCACGCGGCAAGGGAGACCCCTGGGCGTAGCCCGCGTTCGGAAGTAGTGCCCTCATCGGGCTCCGCCTGTCGTTCTTGACTTTCTCCCGCTCTAATGGTATATGTATTGGTTATCCGGAGTTGTGATCAGTTCCCCGATAGCTCAATCGGTAGAGCGGGTGGCTGTTAACCACTAGGTTCGAGGTTCGAGTCCTCGTCGGGGAGCCACGATTTTTTGCCCGAAACCCTCGGGCCACTCGGTTGACAGGAGCCGTCGGCGAGCACCCTCTCCGGCGGCTCCTTGCATGTCCGCCCCGTTCGCCGATCCACGCCCTTCCCCGCATCTGCCCCCATTCTCCCGAACCACCCAGATGCCCAAAACAAAATCCGTGGCCCAACCCCATGGGGCCTCCGGCCCCCGGTGATTCTCC
>VGYV01000563.1 GCA_016872855.1 Planctomycetota bacterium | reverse complement strand
GAAGGCGCTGTCGTAGTGCCGCACGTAGCTGTGGCAGGTGCAGCTCGCCACGAAGCAGGCCAGCCGGTCCTCGTGGCTGGCGATGAAGGGAATGAGGTCGGCGCCGTAGACGTGGCCCCAGTAGCCAACTCGGCCAGAAGCCGCGAGCTTCGAGCTTCGAGCTTCGAGCTTCCCGTTCTCTGGCTCGCGGCTCGCGGCTCGTGGCTCGCCGCTCGCCGGCCCGAGCGTCGCCAGGTAGTCCACCACTCGCATGACGTTGTGCGTGGCGGCGCCGGCGGTGCAGAGGTCGGAGCTGGCGCCGAACTGCTCGTCCCAGTGCTCGATGATGGCGACGAGGAGGCCCTCGCGGACGAAGTGGGCGGCGATGGCCCGCGAGTAGACGCCCTTGGACGCGAGGTCAATGCCCCCGCCCCAGCGGTCGTTGAGCAGAATGGTCGGCATCGGCTTCGGGGCGCCCTTTGGCGCGAGGAGGCCGACGCGGCCGCGCCGCTCCTTGTCGAAGGCGATGCTCACGACCCTGAGCGTGTGGTCCTCCCTGTCCTCTTCCTTCTCCACCTTGGGGTCAAGCGGCAGGTCGCGGGGCGGCAGGGAGCCGAAGTAGGCGGCCATGCGCTTCTTCAGCTCCGCCCGCACTTTCTCCCACGCCGCGGCGTCGGGCACACTGCGGGGCTTGAACTCGGCGTCCACGGCGAGCGGCCCGACGGCTCTCGCGTGCTCGCTGCCCTGCGGCTCGGGCTTGAGGATGACGAGGGGATTCGTCTCGAGCCCCAGGCCCCACCCGAGCTGGCGCCCCTGCTTCATCACCGGCGGGGCGTCCTTCGGCAGCTCGAAGGGGATCGGCTCCGCGGCGAGGGCGAGACAGCAGGCGGCGAGGAGCAGAAGAGCGAGCTTCACGTGCGGGCCTTCTCAAGGTGTGACGCGATGACGATCTTGATCAGGGACTGCCGTGGTTACTATACCTCAGGGGTGATGGGAGTCAAGCGCGGTCTGGCGCCGCGCCTCGTGGATGCGGCGGATGAGGTAGAGGGCCGAGGTGAGGCGAAGGGCCAGCGAGAGGATGAAGAGGACGTGGAACCCGATGAAGGTCCAGCCCAGAATAGTCACGCTCCAGGCTTCGAGAAGGCGAACGACGAGACCCGCGGTGAAGGCCCCGATGGCCGCGGCGATGCTGGCGACGCAGGCGGAGACGGCGGAGTAGACCTCCACGTCCTGCGGGGCTGGGAAACGGGTGATGAGCTTGATCTTGGCAGTGGTGGCGGCGCGGCTGGCAGTGCCGCTGATGACGCCCTGGACGGTGAGCCAGACCATTGCCGTGGCAGGGGTGACGAAAATCCACAGTCCGGGCAGCAACGCCCAGAAGAGGTGGCCCCACCATAGCACGGGCTTCGACCCCACCTTGTCCACCATCCTGCCCGACTTGGAGCCGACGAGGATGCTGCCCAGGCACGGGATGATGGTGAGCACGATCTGCCCGCCGAGCAGGTTCTTGTCCATCCCCAGGTGTTTCGTGAAGTAGACGAGTGAGAGCGAGCCGCCGAGGTTCATGGCGAAGGTCCAGCAGAAGTCGAACGTCAGCCAGGGGCGAAAGGCGCGGTCGCGCAGCGGCAGGGCCAGGTGGCGGAAGTAGTGGGCCTCGCGCGGCTTCGCCCGTGGCGGCTCGGGCAGCGTGTTGTGGATGAAGAGGTCCGCCACGCCGATGGCCGTGGCCACGACGAACACAGCGACGAGGACCGGCATCTTCCATGCCTCGGGCGTGCGGTCAATCAGGAGGCCCGCGGGGACCACGCTGAGCATCACGACAGCATCAATCCACGACGCCCGCCGGCCCCAGAAGCCGCCGTGCTTCCGCTCGGGGATCAGGTCGGCGAGCCACGACATCCAGGGCGGCGTGGCCACGGCCCCGCAGAAGTTGCACAGGCACACCCCCACGATGAGCACCGTGGCCGCCGCGGGCGAGCCCAGGCGGTAGAGGAGCAGCGCCGTGAGGATGGAGGTGAGCCGCAGCAACCGCCCCGTCAGGGCGCACACGAACCACACGAGCTTGCGGCGGCCCACCCGCTGCGTGAGCCACGCCGAGAGCACCTGCGCGAGCAGGACGAGCGAGGAGATGCTCGACATCACGCCCCACAGCCACGGCGTCATCCCCACGCGGTTGCCGAAGGTGACGAAGAACAGGCCGGTGGCAAGGGAGGCCCAGACGCTGCCCAGCGCGCCCGTGTAGATGTGTTTCCGCATGATGTCCGGAAGCTCTTCGGGCGCGACGCGCCGCTGGCGGAAGCGGAGCCGCCAGCCGACCCTCATCTTGCGTAGGCTGCGATTCAGCATTCGGGTGACTGAGTCATCAGGTGCTCGTACACCTGCTCGGCGGCTTGGAGTTGGTCAAGGTCAAGGAACTCGTCGGCGGCGTGGGCCTTCGAGCCGTCGCCCGGCCCCAGGACGACGACCGGGATGCCGGCGGCGGCCACCTCGGGGGCCTCGGTGGCGTAGGCCACGCCGATGAGATTGCCGATTGCCGATTGCCGATTGCTGATTGAAGAAGGGAAACCGGGGCGACTGAGGGCGGCCTGCACGGCCCTCGCGGCCATCTGAGCGGCGAGGCAATCGGGCGACACCTCGAAGGCGCCGGCGCAGAAAAACCGGTCGAGGGCCGCCCCGTGGCGCTCGGCCAGCGCCCACACCTCGGCCTCCGCAGCATCCGGTGGTTCCCCGGGCACAAGACGCCGGTCCACCTCGATCGCGCACGAATCGGGCACGGTGTTAACGCTGTGCCCGCCGCGAATCGTGCCCACGCTGAGGGAGGGCGGCCCCACGAGCGGGTGGGCGGGGCGCTTGGCGATCTCGCCCGCGAGGGCCTCCAGGTCGCGGAGGAGTGGCGTCATCCGATAGATGGCGTTCACGCCGCGCTCGGGGTAGGCGCTGTGGGCGCTCGTGCCGTGCTGCTCGATGGCCCACCGCACCACGCCCCGATGCGCGATGATGATGTCCAGCCCCGTTGGCTCGCCGACGAAGGCCGCGCGCGGCGCGGTTCCGGGCTGCCGACTGCCGACTGCCGACTGCCGACCGGCCTCGGCGCGAAGCGCCCCTCGGATGCCGCGATAGCCGCTCTCCTCGTCGGCAGTGCCGGCGAAGAGAATGGGCGATGGATTGGACTTCGCCGCGGCCACGCGGCGCAGGGCCATGAGCATGGCGGCCAGCGACCCTTTGTTGTCGCACGCTCCGCGGCCCCAGAGCCGCCCGTCGCGCACCGCCCCCTCGAAGGGCGGAATCGTCATGCCGTCCACAGGAACCGTGTCGAGGTGGGCGACAAACAGAATTGCCGATTGCCGATTGCCGATCGCCGATCGCGAAGAGGGGAGCCGAGCCAGCACGTTGGGCCTGCCCGGGGCGATTTCCTGGAGCTCGACGGCGAGGCCGGCGTCGCGGAGGAACGCGGCGACGCGCTGGACGACGGCGGCCTCGCCGTAGCCGGGCGGCAGGTCGGCCCGGCGGTACGGGTTCATGCTCGGGATGCCGACCAGCTCGCGGAGGAGGCCGACGAGCGCGGTGTCCATCGCCCTACTCCACGCCAAGGACAAAGCGGAGGAAGACGGGGCCGAAGATGACGATGAACGTGGCGGGGAAGAAGAAGCAGATGAGGGGGAAGAGGAGCTTGACGGGGGCCTCCATCGCCTGCTTCTCGGCGGCTTGGGCGCGCCGTACCCGGAACGTGTCGGCCTGCACCCGCAGGATCGGCCCGAGGCTCGCGCCCAACTCGTCGGCCTGGATGAGGGCGCTGGTGACGGAGAAGATCTCCTCCATGTGCACCCGGTCATTGAGGTCGCGCAGCGCGTCGGCGCGCGGCACGCCCATCTGGATCTGGCGCAGCGATTCGCTCAGCTCCTGGCTCAGCGGGCTCTCGGGCCGCCGGCGCACGATGCGGGCGATGGCTGCCGTGAAGTCCAGGCCCGCCTCCACGCTCAGCGTCAGCAGGTCCAGCGCGTAGGGCAGGTCCCGGCGGATGCTCTTCTTCCGCGCCCGCTCGCGGTCCCGCAGCCACACCCACGGCATGATGTAGCCCAGGAAGAGGAAGGGAAGGGCCGCCGCCGGCAGCGTGCCCGGCCAGTAGTAGGAGAGCGTGACGTAGTAGACGACGCCGAGCATCATGACGATGATGCCCGTGACGACCCACAGCCCCAACAGCTCGGGCGCCAGGGCGATGAGGGCGAAGAACGGCAGGAGGACCGGCGCGGGCACGCCCGACCAGTACTTGAGCAGCGCGGCGTAGACGAGCATGCCGAAGAACAGGCCGATGATGCGGCCCAGGGTCCAGAGGCCCATGAACTCGTTCGGCGCTAGGCCGTGGGGGCGGCCCGCCCCGATGAGCATAGTCTCGCACCTGCGGCGGAGCGCCACCAGCAGGGCCGCGTGGCCGGTGGCGGCCGACTGCGCCTCGAGGCGGTCCAGCCTCGGCCCCAGCCAGCGCCCCACCGCCGCCGCCACGGGCGCCAGCAGCAGCAGGACGAACGAGCCGATCGCCTGCCGCCGCTCCGCCCCCAGCGCCGTCCGCGCCTGAACCTCCACGTGCACCGCGTAGGCCCACCACACCAGCGCCGTCACGCTCCCGAACGCGCACAGGTAGATGAATATCCGCTCCAAATCGTCGGGTGTCATGTCCGCTTCCTCACACGTCAATCGTCACAATCTTCCGCACGACCAGGAGGCCGAGGAGCTCCAGGATGCCGATGACGGCGAAGAGGCCCCAGCCGTACCAGCTCTCCACCATCGGCTGGAAGAAGTAGGGGTTGATCGCGTTGATGATGAACGCCAGGATGATGGGCACGAGGCACAGGATGGCGGCCTGCATGCGCCCCTGGCTCGTGAGCGCCCGCACCTTGCCCTCGATCTGGTGCCGCTCGCGGATCGTCTTCGCGATGTTGTCCATCACCTCGGCCAGGCTCCCGCCCACCTCGGCCGACACCAGGATCGCCGTCACCACCAGGTCCAGGTCATCCGACGGCATGCGGTCGAGCATGTGCTGGAGCGCCTGCTCCATGGGCACGCCCACGCGGGTCTCCTGGTTCAGGAGGCGGAACTCCTGGGCGATCGGGTTGTCCATCTCCCGCTGAATCAGCTCGAACGACTGGGGCAGGCTGAAGCCGCTGCGCAGCGCGTTCGAGATGTTCATCAGCGCATCCACGAGCTGCACGCCGAAGCGCCGGTCGCGCCGCCGCTTCAGGTAGCGCGCCAGCAGCCGCGGCGAGGCGAACGCCGCCCCGCCGAACACGACGGCCAGCAGCGGGCTGCCGAAAAGCAGGATCACCAGCCCAGCCACGAGCACGCACAGGATCATGGCCACGTAGAGAAGCTGTTGGGCCGGGATGTTCAGGTAGATCTGGTCCAGCGTCACCTCGGTGCCTTTGAGCACCTCGGCCTCGTAGCGCTGCCAGGCCCCCTGAATGATGTCGGCCAGCACGGCCACCAGCAGCGCCGCCGCGCCGAACGCCGCCACCTCGACGAAGTACACCGGTATCACGGCAACCCCTTCTGTCCGGTCAGCAACGCGCGCACGTGTCCACGCCACTGAATTGTAGCAAG
>VGYV01000562.1 GCA_016872855.1 Planctomycetota bacterium | reverse complement strand
AATTCCACATGCAGAGCGACGCCCAGAGACGATTCGGGGCGCGGCGCTGGAGACCCGTGGCCCACTCAGCGGCCGAGACGGCCGCCGCCTAACGGTGTCCGAAACGGACCACGCCCAAATCAATGAATGGCGCGGGCGAGCGGAGGGCAAGCTCGAAGATGAGCCGCGCTCGCTGCCGCAGGAGTTCCGTCGCCGCCTCCACCTTGTCGGGGCATTCGGCCAGGTGGACGGCGAGGTTGTTCAGCCCCGCCCACTGCACCCAGAGCTGCTGATAGGGCGTCCGCTCGACGGCGGGCAGGGGCAGCCCGTCGTCGCCCAAGTCCGAGTCCACCTTGCGATAGGCATCGTAGGCATCCATCACGATGCCGTCGCGGAGGTAGGCGAGGAGAACGTCGTAGTCGCGCAGCTCCTGGACGTAGTGGCGGCGGATGGAGCTGGAGCCGTAGGCTGGCTCGAACTGGCGTTCCTCGGCGAGGGAGCCGGCGGGCGTGTGAAGCGTCGTGCGGCGGAGGCGAGCGCCCTCGCGCTCGAAGTCCTCGTGCTCAAAGCGGCAGTTGGGCGTCTCGACGCGGTGGATGCTGCACCACTGGAGCAGCCCCACGCGGCCGCGCCCCGCGTGCGCCCACACCTCCTCGTTGGGCGCGGCAATGCCGCTGTACTGCACGAAGGGCACGCGGTCGTGCTCGCGTCCCTGGATGACTGCCAGCATTCGTTCCCGCATGGTCATGATTGCCAGCCCCCAAGAGTGGAAGGCGTGCTCATCGCGAGTTCGTTACGGCTCCTCAGGCCTCGTAGGTGTGGGTGAGGGAGCGCTCGGCAGACTTGACAGTGTCGAGCTTGGCCAGCTCCTTCCGCAGGCGCGCCTCGGCCGCCCCAGGAAGATTGGGCTCCGACAGGGCCTGGTAGAGCACGGCTCCCTCGGTCTGGGCAGGCACTGGGAAGCCCGTCAGGTAGCAGGCCGTCGGCACGATGTCCGTGAGCCACGCCGTGCGGTCGAGCTCGATGCCCTTCTTGACGCCCGGGCCGGCCAGGATGAGGAGGCCGCGCATGTCGCCGACGCCGAAGTCGCCGGTCGTGAGCTGGCGACCGTGCTCGCCGGCGACCTCTGGGTGAACGCCGTAGACCACGTCGCCCACGTAGTCGCCGTAGAGGCCGATGATCCGCGCGTCGCTCTTCTTCAGGGCGAAGGCAATGGGCTTCTTCCCCGTCCGCGGGTCCGTGTAGTCGTAGAGAATGCGGATGACCTCGTCGCACACGGCGTCGTAGTCGGCCGGCTTCACGATGCCTTCGGGGTCGCGGCCCTTGAGGTTGACGTAGACGTAGACCGAGCGCTGGGCGACGGCCTTCGTCCTCGGCCAGTCCACGACGTCCTTGCCCGTCTTGCGGTCCTTCTTGTGGACGGTGAGCCCTGCCTTGGTGAGGAGCTCGCCGACGCCGAAGCCCTTGAAGTCCTTCTCGTAGCGACCCGCGGTCGGCACGGCGCCGTGGTCGGAGGTGATGACGACGAGGGTCTCCCCGGGGTCGGTGGCCTTGAGGATGGTGCCGACCATGCGGTCGAGGCTCTGGTAGAAGCCGAGCTCGACGCCGCGGTACTCGGCCACGGTCTTGCGGTCGGGGTACACGTCGGGGTCGAGCTTGTTGAGGAAGGCATGGTAGCAGTGATCGGGGCAGTGGGCGTGCATGACAAAGATGTCCCACGGCTCGGAATTCAGCAGGCGCGATGCGGCGGCGCCCAGCCAAGTGTTTTGCGCGTCAATGAGGTCGAGGAGCGCGGCGCTGTCAATCCAGCCGAGGTTGTGGGCGGGGTAGAAGGTGTTGGGGATGGGGAGGCCGGGCAGGCCGCGGAGCTTCCCGCACGTGGAGGCAGGCGTGGCCCAGCCGCTCGTTTGGCACAATGGCGTGACGTAGAGCTTCACCTTCGCGCCGTCGGCCGCGAGCTCCGTCAGGCGGAGGCGGAAGACGACCTCGCACGTGCCCTTCGCGGTGCGGAGCCGGGCGGCGCAGGTGCCGCTCCAGCGGCCGACCTCGAGGCGGGCGAAGGCGGTCTTGGCGTCCTTGGCGGGGCACACGTAGGCCGTGTCGAGCTTCGCACCCTTCGATGCGACGAGCAGGAGGTGCCACGTCGTGGGCTTCAGGGGCACAAGGGCCTGGCGCCCGGGCAGCGGCAGCTCGGCCTCGAGCATCGCGGCGCTCGCGGGCGCGTTCCTCCAGCGGCTGGCCGGCCGGACCTCGATGGCCGTGGCCTGGGCCATCGGCTCCGTCGTGAACAGCGTGTCGGCGGCGGCGCTGCACGCGATGGCCCAGTCGCCCTCGACGGTTCGCCACTCGTTCGGGCCGAGGCCGGCCCCCGCGATGAGGATGCCGTTCTTGACCGAGCGTCCGTAGGTCGTCGGGTAGTTCATCACGATGGCGCGCTTGCCCTCGCGGGCCGCGGCGTTCCAGAAGAACTCCGCCTGCACGTCCTCGGCGAAGAAGCCCTGGTGGGCCTTCAGCAGCGGGTCGCCGGGCTTGTGGACGTTGAAGCAGGTGACGCCGTGGGTGCCGAGCCAGGCGCCGGTGACGATGCTGGTCCAGTTGGGCGGCGTGATGGTGGGGTGAGGCACCAGGCAGTGGTTGGCCCACACGCCGCGGCGGCACAGGCGCGCCAGATTGGGCAGCTTGCCGGCCTTGATATAGCGCCGCACCGTCTTCACGATGGGCGCGTCGAACCCGATGATGACCACCTTCGACGGGCGCTTCGCCATTCTCGCTGCCTCCAACCACAGGCACATTTGACACCTCCCTCGTTCGCCAATACTCAAGGGCGTGTTGCCCAAATCCCCTTCAGGGGGATAGACCCGTTCGGGATCCCGCCTTTAGCCCGCATTTCTCACCAGCGGGGCCAGCTCCGCAGGAGCGATAGGGTTTAGCCGGCGGCGTAAGCCGCCGGAAGGGGGATGCCATGGGCGCAGCCCCGAAGGGGCGGAAGGGGCGCTCTGTCGTGCCGCCCCGTCGGGGCTGGGCGTTCTCCTCTCTGCGATCCGGCGGCTTACGCCGCCGGCTAGACCCTTGCGTCCCTTCGGGACTGCGAAGCTGGTGAGAAATGCGGGTTAGGTGGATTGGGGCAGGAGAGGACCGCCTGAAGGCGGGACTCCCAACGAGTTCACCCTTTGGGCAACACGCCCTCGACACCCAATCCTCAATGACCAAGAGAGGAGCAGGCAGGGGCCCAGACCCTCTCAGTTGGGCGTTGAGGATTGAGAGCTGGGTATTGAGTATTCGGGTTCCTCCCCCCTGCTACTTCCTCCTATCATGGGGCACGGCCACGGCCACTTGTGCGGTCGCGGCATTGCCGCTGGCGTCGGTGGCGTGGATGGTGATCGTGTAGACGCGTCCCGAGCCTTTCCCCGAGCGCTCGGCCCGCAGCTTGAGCGAGTGGTCGCCCGTGATCTGCCAGTCGGGCGCCGTATCCCCATCGCCGAGGCCATTCACCGGCTCATTGCTCGCCACGCCCACGATCCTCCACGCCGGCGCCGCATCGCAGATGTCGCTCACCACGGCTCCGATGGTAATGTCCACCATCTTGTGGTTCGGCGACCAGAGCACGTTCGGCGTCGCCCATGCGCTCTCGATGACGGGCGCCGTCGTGTCCCTCACCGTCGCGGTGAAGGACTTCACCGTTTGGTTGCCCGAATCATCGGTCGCCCGGCAGGTGACGGTTGTGGTTCCGAGCGGGAAGATGCTGCCCGAGGGCGGCTCACACACCACATCCACCTCGGCGTCGCAGATGTCCGCGGCCACGCATTCCCACGTCACCCGCGTCCCCGCCGCCGTCGCCTGCTCTACCACGAGCGGAGCGGGCACGACGAGTTGCGGCGGCGTGGTGTCAACGACGATCACGAGGAAGGTGCATTGCGACGAGTTGCCTGACGCGTCGGTGGCGGTGCAGGTTACCGTCGTCCTCCCGAGTGGGAATAGGCTTCCCGACGGTGGGACGCAGACGACTGTCGGATTGGGGTCCCGGACGTCCACTGCGGTGCACGTGAACTCGACGATGGCGCCTGCCGGCCCTGTCTGCTCCGCGCTGACATTTGCCGGGCACGTGATGACCGGCGGCGTCGTATCCGGAGGCGGCACCTCGCAGTGCGACCAGTCGGGATATATCTCGGGCACGCCCGGCGTGTTCGTGACCTGGAACTCTGTCCTGTCCTCAACGTTGATTGTCCAGATGTCGCCGATTGACGAGTTCATCGGGGCCCTTACGAAGGCGATATGCTTGCCGTCGGGAGACCAGCAGGGAGTCGTGTTCCGCCATGAGTTACTGGTGAGCGGCGTCTGGACTGACCCGTCAGGAGTCGTCAACCAGAGCTGGTCGCGCCACCGGTTGCCGTTGCGTGAGCTGTGGAACGCGATCTGGCTGCCGTCGGGCGACCAGGCCGGGTACCCATTGTCGTCGGCGTCTATGGTCAGACGCATCTCGACCCTCGTGTTGACGTCCACCGTGAAGATCTGCCAGTGCCCGATGGGCTGCCCCGGCGTCATGGCCCTCGCGAATGCCACCTTGGTGCCATCGGGGGACCACGAGGGGTACACGTCCTTCGGCCCCGACGACAGCTTCGACAGACCCGTCCCATCCGCGTTCATCATGTAGATGCACGCCTGCGCCCCGATGTTCCCAGCGAAGACGACCTTCGAGCCGTCTGGTGACCAGTCGCTGAACTCCTCCCACATCCCCGGCGTGTCGAGCAGTGGAGTCCGGGGACCGCCGGCAGCGCTCATCGTGTACAGGTGGACCGTGGGCGCACCGGTCCCGTATCCCGCGAAGACGAACTTTCTGCCGTCTGGCGACCACTTCGCCAGCCACTCGGAGAAACCGGCCGTCTGGGTGACGTTCGTCTTCTCCGTCCCGTCGGGCCGGGCCGTCCAGATGTCGTAGTACCCACCCTCGCGCACGCTGAACGCGATCTTGCCGCTGGGGAGCTGGCCCGCCTGTGTGCTAAATAACTCGCCACGATTCTGAATCAGGAGGCCCCGGGTAACTGTGACCGCACAAGGGTTGATCGCTGTGGGCGGGGCGTCTCTGCCCCGCGCAGGGTGACGCGGGGCGCAGAGGCCCCGCCCACACTGATTCAGAATCGTGGCGAGTTATTTAGATGCAAGCCACAGGCCGCCAAGAGCAAAGATGGCAAGAACTGCCCATCTCGTGTGAACTCCCTTCGGGTTCGCTACGCCAAGCGCTGTGTGCGTCGTCAGATGCAGCGCACCCATGCCGCACCCCCTTTCCCTGCACTCAGGGGGGATGGGGCTTCACACCCCGGTGGAAAGATGCCGGAATGTGTGCGAAAGAGCCCCGTGCCGCCGAGAGCGTGTTGTGTGAACAGGTGCCTAGTATAGCCACCCCGTACACGATGTCAAGGCTAAATCGCGCACTGCGGGGAACTCACCACAGAGGCACGGAGGGCACGGAGAAGAGGGGCATCTAACCCGGATTTCTCACAGCAAGGGTCTTGAAACCAGGCCGCCTACCGCTATAATCCCGTGTGTTCCACCAAACAGGGTTATGCGGAAAGGACGGCCTGGCAATGACACAGTGTAACGAAAAGACG
>VGYV01000561.1 GCA_016872855.1 Planctomycetota bacterium | reverse complement strand
ATGATCTGCGCCCAGAGGTTCGTGCACGCCGCGGCCGTCGTGAGGTGCCCGGCCGCCGCGCGCGCGTGGGCAAGGGAGACGGCGTTGGCCACCAGCAGCACCGCTGCGGCGACGAACGGCCACGTGCCCGGCGCCCGAAGCCCCACACGGGAGAGCAGCCCAGGCACGAGGCCGAGAAGCCCAAAGGCCGTGAACAGCGTGATGACGAGCCAGCGCAGCCGGCAGAACCAGAGAGCATTGCGGAGCAGGATGCCCTCCGGCAGCTCGGGCGACACCCTCGCTGCGCTGGCATCGGGCCGGGCAGGCGGCTTCTGCTCGAATGACAGGGTGTACGCGGTCATGGCACACGACGCCACTTGGAGTGTGCCGGCCCTGCTCTTCAATCCCACTATACCCCGGCCACTGCCAGCGGTCAACCCCGAACGCTGTTCTCCCGCCGGGGCCGCCCACCGGCGGCACGTGCCCCGACGCGTGCCGCGCGGCCAGCCGTCAGACATTGGCAGTCTCCCCCCTTTCGTACCTGCTGAAGCAATCTTCGGGGCGTCGAAAGCCAGTGTGGGGCGCTGACGCTGCAAGGCTCGCTCCGGGCAAGAGCTCGCTCCAAGCGGATGAGCCTGATAAGGGCTGTCATGCCAAGCGAGGTCGAGGCATCTCTCTGTGGCCGCGCGGGCGTTTGACCTCCTCTTCGCCTGGATTGCCCTCGAGCGACGCCATGAGTCGGGGCTCCGGAACATCTACATCTTGCCCGCGGTGCTCTTCCCGTCGGCAGGTGCGCTGGGCGTTGGTCGCCTCCTGCCCCCCTCGGCAGCGGACGGGTGGGCCTGGGCCGCGCCGCCGGCCCTCTTCGCCGCCATATCCCTCCTGGTCGCCTGGCTCGCGCCGCCCCGGGCCGGCGGGCCTCAGCCCTCCAGCGTGCGGAGGAGTCCGTGGGCGATGAGGAGGTGGCCCGTGCGGTTGGGGTGGACCGGCTCGCCGCAGAAGGCGGTGAACGGGCGATGGCGGAGCTGGCGCTGGAACATGTCCTGGAGCCGCACGAGTCGGGCGCCGAAGCGCTCGGCCAGGTCGTGCACGACCTCGATGTAGCCGGGCAGGAGGCCGAGGACGACCTTCTGCGCCGCATCGGCCTCGCTCTCGGTGATCATGTAGAAGGGCTCGAGCAGGATGAGCTGAGGCGCGAGCGGGAGCCCGTTGCCGGCAACGGGCGCGGCGACGCGGGTGAGGATGCGGGTGTAGCGTTCGCGGTAGATGGCGGGCGGGATGTCGAAGACGCCGTTCAGCGTGCGGTGGAGGTCGTTGATGCCGATCATCACGGAGAGCCAGTCGGGGCGCTCGGCCAGCACGTCGGCGTCCCAGCGGGCCTCGAGGTCGAGCACAGTGTTGCCGCTGATGCCCTTGTTGACGAAGCGGATTCTCCGCTCGGGATACCGCGCGGTCACTAGGTCAATGAACAAGGCGACATAGCCATTGCCAAATGGTGCGGCGGCGGGGTCGCGGCGGCCGCAGTCGGTGATGCTGTCGCCGATGAGGACCATTGTTTCACCATCTTGGATGGGGAAGGCACTCACTCGCGGGGCTCCTGTTGCAGTTCGATCGGACCGATCCGTCGGATCCGTCGGATCGGTTCGATGGGGCCGGGTCAAAGCTGCCTGATCACTCGCAGGATCGCCTCGATGTCGTCGGGGACGGGGATGGGTCGGTTGGCGTGGCGGGCGTGGCGGACGCCGAAGCTGCCGTATTTGCGGCGAAGCTGCTCGTCGTCGAAGGCATGGTAGCCGACCGTGGCGTCGGGGTCCTTGAGCAGGTGGCCGGTGAGGATGCAGACGACCCGCTCATCGCGGCCGATCACATCCTGCTCGCGGAGGAGCCTGGCCCCCGCGACGGAGGCGGCGGAGGCCGGCTCGCAGCCGAAGCCGCAGGCGCCCACCTGAGCCTTCGCATCCAGAATCGCCTCGTCGGGCACGGCGCGGACGACGCCGTTCGTCACCTCCAGCGTGCGTAGCGCCTTGTCGAGGTTCACGGGGCGGTTGATCTCGATGGCGGAGGCCAGGGTGTGGGCCTTGCGCTTCTCGGCGTCCATCTGGGTGTAGAAGGCGGCAATCGCCGCATCGTCCACTGCCCCGCCATTCCAGCGGAGGCCCGCCTGGTTCACCAGGCGGTCGAGGGCGTCGGCGCCCGTGGAGTTGATGATGGCGACGCGCGGGATGCGGGGGATGAGGCCGAGCTGGTGGAGCTCGGCGAACGCCTTGCCGAAGGCCGAGGAGTTGCCCAGGTTGCCGCCGGGCACGACCACCCAGTCGGGCGGCTCCCAGTTCAGGCCTTCGAGCACGCGGTACATGATGGCCTTCTGGCCCTCGAGGCGGAAGGGGTTGAGGGAGTTCATCAGGTAGAGGTTAGTCTGGAGGCAGACCTCTTGCACCTGACGCATCGCGTCGTCGAAGTCGCCGGCGATCTGGAGGGTCGTCGCCCCGTAGTCGAGGGCCTGGGAGAGCTTCCCGTACGCAATCCTGCCCGAGCCGATGAAGACGATGGCCTTGAGGAGGCCGGAGACGCCTGCGAAGAGGGCGAGGGAGGCCGAGGTGTTGCCCGTCGAGGCGCAGGCGGCGTACTTCGCCCCCATCATGTTCGCGTGGGTGAAGGCCCCCGTCATCCCGTTGTCCTTGAAGGAGCCGGACGGGTTGAGGCCCTCGTATTGTAGGAAGATGCGGCCTGGGCCGAGGCCGACGTAGGCGGCGATGCCATCGGTGCGGCGGAGCTGGGTTTGCCCCTCGCCGATGGTGAGCACCTTGTCGAGGTCGGCGAAGGGGAGCAGCTCGCGGAAGCGCCACACGCCGCTGTAGTCGAGAGGGTGGCGCGAGGAGGCCCTCCGTTCGTCGAAGAGCGCGAGGCGGTCCGGCACCGGCAGCCGCTCCCAGTCGTAGGCCACGTCGAGCAGTGCCCCGCACCTCTCGCAGCGCTGATGGACGGACTTCAGCTCATACGTCGCCCCGCAGGCCGGGCGGATGCACTGCTGCCAGGCGCTGTCCGCGGCGCGAGACGGGCCATCATGTCCGAGTGAGAGCAAGCGTTTCATGGCGGGCCTTCGGAGTGAGCTCCCCCAGTCGGCGAGAGCCCTTGGCCTGGACCGGCGATAGTATCGCGCAGGGGCCTTCTCGGTGCAAGTCGCTGAGGTGTTACCGAGCGCCGTACTTCACCCCGGCTTCGATGTACCGGATGGCGTTCGCCGTGAAGCGCGCGGTGTGCGCCTGGTGCGGCGGGGCCGAGGGGTACAGAACCGTTCGCTCCTTCCCGCCGTCCTCGATCGCCGCCCGGACCTTCGCCTCGATCTCGTCGGGCGTGCAACGCTCCATGTCGAGGAACTCGATGTTCCCGTAGAGCGTCATGCGGTCCCCGACCAGACGCCGCGCGTCCCTGAACGTGATGTCGCCCTGCGGCGGAGGCTCCACGGGGTCGGTCGAGTCCACGCCCATCGCCAGGAAGAGCGGGAGCAGCCGCCCGACCTTGCCGTGGCAGTGGACGTGGATGAGGCTTTCGGGGTCGCGCTCCTTGATCAGCCGCATGAGCTCCCCATCGTAGGGGAGGACCAGCTCCTCCCATTGCTTTGGCCCCATCATCGGGGGACACGCCCGCTCGACTCCGTTGAAGTGCCAGAACGGCCCCACGCCCTGTTCGAGGAGGAACGCCACCTTCGCGCGGGTCCTCTCCAGCCACGCGTCGGCAAGGGCCTTGATCAGCGCCGGCTCCGCGAGCACCCACTCGAGGACCATCTCGTAGGACATCATCCCGACGAGCATCGCGACCATCGAGGTGACGCCGGCGCCGCCCAGGCAGTACGGGCCTGCCTGCTCGCGGTGCTTCCGGAAGGGCTCGAACTCCTCGGGCGCGGGCGGCTCGAAGCGGCAGGGCACGCTCAGCATCCGCTCCACGTCGGCGGCCGAGCGGATGGGCTTCACCCTGTCCCACTGCGTCTCGATCCCGTCGTCCTTGTCGTACGACCAGGTCAGGTCGCCGCCCGGCGTGTGCAGCACCGTCGTGTGGCGCCATCGGCTCGCACTGAGCTGCTCCGGCGGCCGCTTCTCGACGAACTCCTTCGGGGCTTGCAGGAACCGCCAGTAGCTCACGCAGCGGAACACGTCGGGGAAGCGGACCACGTTGCACGGAGGCGTCGGGTCGCAGTGCTCCTCGACCATCTTAGCCACCTTGACGAACTCGGGACGGCCGCGCCAGTCCCCGGGCCGCTCCCGGTCCACGTCGCTCAGCGGGTCCCACGAGATGGGGGACTTGATCGGTATCCTGTCCGCCCCGCCACGGCGGTAGGCCGCCATGAGCCGCCGGCTCGACCGCAGCAGATCGCCCATCGGTTGCATCCCTTCTCCGCTATGAGGTCTCGACGCGCGCGCGGGTCCCCGCGAGGGGGCCTGGGCGTCATGGCAGCCAGTGAACAAGAGACGGGGGGAGAAGTCAAGCGGCGGCGCAGGAGACTTCACGCATCCGGCGTCCGGGGTATGGCCCCCAATCCGGGCGCAAGCGGGCCTCGCGAATCGTCGTCGTTGTCGTCGTCGTCCTCGTCGTCGAAAGCGGAAGGGGGAAAGCCTGCGGGCTCGACGACGACGACGAGGACGGCGACGAGCACGAGGAGATGGGGATCGAGGCGGTTGCCAGAACTGGAGGCCATACACCGGTGTTCGGGACGTCTTGAAAACCGCTTGGCGATGGTGTAAGATGGCGGCGACGGGAGAGGGCGAGCAGCCATGGCACAGGAACGGCTCAACAAGATCCTCGCCCATGCGGGGCTCGGCTCCCGTCGAAAGTGCGACGAGTTGATCGCCCAGGGCCGCGTGACGGTGGACGGCGCGGTGGTGAGGGACCTTGGGCACAAGGCGGACCCGGCGCGAGCCGACGTGCGCTGCGACGGCGAGCGGGTGAGGCCCGAGGCCGCGGCCTACTACCTGCTGAACAAGCCGCGCGGGGTGGTCTGCACGTCCGACCCCACCGAGGGGCGGCCACGCGCCGTTGACCTGGTGCGCGGCGACCGCCGCCGCCTCTATACCATTGGGCGGCTCGACGCCGACAGCCGCGGCCTGATCGTGCTGACGAACGACGGCGCGCTGACCCAACGCCTCACCCACCCGCGGCACCAGGTGCCAAAGGTCTACCGCGTGTGGGCGCGCGGCGCGATGGGTCCCGACGCCATCGAGCGGGTGCGGCGCGGCGTCCACCTGGCCGAGGGCAAGGCCGCGCTGGCGAGCGTGCGGGTGTGCCGCCGGCGGCGCGAGGCGACCGAACTCGAAGTCGAGCTGCGGCAAGGGATCAACCGCCAGATCCGCCGCGTGCTCGCGAAGGTCGGACACCCCGTGTCCGACCTGTGCCGCGTGGCAATTGGCCCGATCAATGACCCCGCCCTCCGCGAGGGCGCCTGGCGACGGCTGCGGCCCGACGAGGTCCGCCGCCTTCAGGCCGCGGCGGGGCAATAGGCCGGTGTCACATCTTCATTTCGCACATGGCGGCTATGTGCGATGTGTCACATCTTCATTTCGCACATGGCGGCTATGTGCCAAATGAAGATGTGACACCGTGACACCAATGAGGAGCCAACGGAGATGAAG
>VGYV01000560.1 GCA_016872855.1 Planctomycetota bacterium | reverse complement strand
CAACGCCTTCAGACGCCGTGCATCCATGGTCGTTCTCTCCGGGGCTCTCTGGCCTGAAAACAGTCCCCCCGGAGTACTTAATCGGGGAAATCCTCGAAAACTTTAGGCCTTTTTTAGCGTTGTAGTGCTAGTGCTGCTAAACGGCGTTAGCGGCCCAGCGACATGCGCTCTCGCACAGATTCTGACCGGCGGAGGTCCCTTGGCAACTCCGGACCAACGGGCCCAATCTGAGGAAATGCTGCGGCAGATCAACGAAGCCCTGGACCAGTCAGGTCCCAAGGGAATCGAAGCAATTGTGTCCGTGAAGATCAAGCCGTCAGGCGCTGCCGTGGGGCGCACCGTTTTCGACAGCCGCCAAGTCGAGAGTTGGAGTTTTCTCAAGGTGCCAAGAGCTATTCTCCATCGAGGTTGACCACAATCACCCGGGTCTGGCCCGGGGGTTCTCGGAGTTGCAATTGGGCCGCGTCCAACAATGTTGCACAACCTGCTGAAATGCGTGGGTTCGCTGTTTTCTCACGGGACTGCGTGAATCAGGGCCCTATCACCGCGCCGCCGTCCGAGGTCCTCCTGGGCATCTGGAACCGCAACTTCCTGGGATACGAGACGCTCGCCATCCTGCCCTACAGCCAGATGCTCAGCCGCTTCGTGGCCCACCTTCAGCAGCTCGACATGGAGAGCAACGGCAAGCGGGTGGACCGCTGCGGCCGGCCCGTGCCCTACGCCACCGGGCCAATCGTCTGGGGCGAGCCGGGCACGAACGGCCAGCACGCCTTCTACCAGCTCATCCACCAGAGCGAGACAGTCGTGCCCTGCGAGTTCATCGGCTTCCGCCAGTGCCAGACGGGGCTTGACCTCACGGTGCGGGGCACGACCTCGCAGCAGAAACTCCTGGCCAACCTCCTGGCCCAGGCAGTGGCCCTCGCCACGGGCAAGTGGGACGACAATCCGAACAAGGTCTTCCCCGGCAACCGCCCGAGCTCGCTCCTCATCGCCGACAAGCTCACCCCCCGCACTCTCGGCGCGCTCCTCGCCTTCTACGAGAACAAGGTCGCCTTCCAGGGCTTCATCTGGAACATCAACTCCTTCGACCAGGAAGGCGTCCAGCTCGGCAAGGTCCTCGCGGGCAAGTTCCTCGCCCACTTCAAGGGCCGAAATCAGGACCCCAGCCATTCTGGCGCGAAGGGCGACCCGGTAGGCTGGGCCATGATGCGCGCCGCCGGCCTCGTGTGAGCCTGCTCCAGCTACACCCGGCTTGACAATGAAGGCTGACCGGGTTACTATTGGCGAAAGAAGAGGCAACTCACTGACCGGAAGGCCAGTGCATGGACTTCGAGCTGCTGAGCGGGTTTTCGCAAGTGGAGACAATCGCGCGAGGGAGGGCCATCCGCGAGTTGGCCCGGCTCTGCCGGACGCACGGCAAGGGCGATTGGCGCAAGATGAAGGCGGTCGCCTGCATCCGCCTCCGCAACGGGCGGACCCGACTGGCCGAGTTGCACTGGTACGAAGCCCACGGAATAGGGAGGAAGGAAACAAAACGCAAACGCTATCTGGATTGACCAATGAGAAGCGGAACGCTTCGGTCGCCCAAGTTCGCCGTCTGCATCAATAACGAGGGCTACCCTGCCTCGCTGGAGCTCCACAAGATATACCGCGTGGTGCCCGACGAGGAGGCCGCAGCGGATGGCGACATCCGGATCGTGGACGAGAGCGGCGAGGACTATCTCTACCCCGCCTCCTGCTTCGCGCCCATCGCCGTGCCGCCAACCGTCCGGAGGTCGCTCGTTCACGCGTCATGACGAGGGAGAACGCCGATGTCGTCAAGACTAGAGAAGTCGCTTCGAGGCGCGCTCTTCGTGGACTTCGACAATGCCCACACTCGCCTGCTTGAGCAGGACGCGGAGGCGGCCAAGACGTTCGCCACTCAGCCGCAGCAGTGGTTGGCTTGGCTGGAGAGTTCACTCCCTCTGCATGGTATCTCCGACCCGGACGTCAGGAGACGCATTCTGGTTCGGCGCTGCTACCTCAATCCCAACGAGTTCGGCCAGTACCGCCCCTACTTCGTGAGAGCCGGGTTTGAGACGGTTGACTGCCCTCCCCTGACAATGCAGGGCAAGACAAGCGCTGACGTGCATATTGTGCTCGACATGGTGGAGCTTCTTGACCACGCCGTTTCGTATGACGAGTTCATCATAATGTCTGCTGATGCGGACTTCACGCCAGTCTTACTGAAGCTTCGTACGTGTGACAGGCGAACAGCGGTTCTGACGATGGGGCCGTCATCCGCCGCGTACAGGGCTGCGAGCGATCTGGTGATCGATCAAGATGACTTCTTGGCTGAGGCACTGGCTTTCCCGAGAGAGCCAGAGGAACCACAAGCCGCCGGAACGGTCCCGCGACCGTTGGAGAGTACCCCACGGGACGCGAGCCCCCCATCCGCGACCGATGAGATCCTTGCGCAGTGTGCAGCGGTTGTGCGTGAGTGCGTGAGGAGGTCCCCCCTTCCCCTCTCGATGGCTGCCATAGCGCCTGAGGTGAAGCGCAATTGTCCTGGGGTCGGCGCGGAATGGCTTGGGTTCGGCACATTCAAAGCGCTCTTGAACCGCTTGGACCTGGGTCCGCTGAGATTGTCGGACATGACACCCGGCTATGTCTACGATCCTGAGCGACATGCCGTAACAACGGCCATGGGTCCTGTTTGCACTAAGAACGAGTTCTCCCAGAGACACCCTGAGCTTGCTGAGCTTGCAAGGCGCGTTCATCAGCTCACGGAAACCCCGCTGCTGATCCCTGAACACTATGCCAAGCTATACGAAGCCATCGTAGACGAGGTTGACAAGAACGGGTACCACATTACATCGGTCTCCAAACACGTGAGGGACCGGCTTCGTTCGCTCCAGATTCCTGTGGGCAGGCAACAGGTCAACTTCGTGTTGAGAGGCATTGCCTTCGCGGGCCACCGCTTCGGCAACTCACGTGAGAGCGTTCCCATTCTTGCTGAGAAGATGCTCGAGAGCACCTTAGCTCTGTGTGCCAATGCGCAGCTTGCTCTGAATCACAAAGAAAAGGAGAACCTTAAGCGATGGTTGGTGCCGGCAACCCCTGCACATGCGACCAGCCCTGCGCCGTAGCCGAGGCAACTCACGGTCATGGACCACAGGTCTGCACCTCGTAGGTTTGAGAGATGTCGTTGCCTTGATGCCGGCGCGGAAGGTGGCCCCGCTGGCCGGCCCATGATGTCTGAGGCGGGCCTCGCGCAAACTCGGGGTGAGGTGCCTCGGTGGATCTGTCAGCGCAGGACTGGGATGATGGTGGGTGAAGGAGCCATGTGGTGAAGGTGTACCTTGACACCTGCGCTCTCAACAGGCCCTTCGACGACCGAACGCAAGCCCGCATCCGGCTTGAGGCCGAAGCGGTTCTGACCATCCTCGGCCATGTCGCCTCGGGCGCGTGGCAGTTGGCGGGTAGCGACATGCTGGAGTATGAGACAGAGCAGAACACGGACATAGAGAGGAGGGATCGGGTCGCCGACCTGGCGGCCATGGCGCAAACCTATGTGGGACTCGGACCTCCCCACATACGGCGCGCGATGGGATTGAAGGCACTCGGGTTTCGCACAAAAGATGCATTTCACGTGGCATGCGCCGAGAGCGCGTGTGCCGATGTGCTCTTGACTACGGATGACCGCTTCCTGCGCACGGCATCACGCAAGCGGCATCAGCTGCGCGTGCCGGTGCGTAACCCCTTGGACTGGTTGAGAGAGGTAACCAAGCGATGAACACCGAGACATTGACCCCGAACGAGGTCCGCCGCATTGGCATGTCTGCCCTGAGGCAGGCACTCGGCCCCGTCGGCATGATCCGCTTCCTTCAGCAATTCGAGACCGGCCACGGCGACTACACGCGAGACCATGAGGCGGAGGAAGACCGCGAGACGGTCCAGAGCCTGGCCCGGAAGGTCCTGCGCTGGCGCCGGGCAAGAGGGCATGCCGGGCGTCCCGCAGAAGGTACGCGGCGGCGCAAAGTGGAGTGAACGAGCGTGAGAACGAAACCGATTGGCACCCATCGGGCACTCTTGACCAGCTCGGCGGTGGGGGCCATGGGGATTCGCCTTGCGGCGAAGGCGGCCGGGGCTGAGGGGCCGGCGCCGAGCGACATGGTGCGCATGGGGTTCGTCGGCGTGGGGCCGATGGGGAGCGGACACCTCGATGCGCTCCACAAACGGCCTGAGGTCTACGTGGCCGCCATCTGCGACGTGGCACAGAAGAAGGTGGACGCCGCCATCGCCAAGTGCGGCGGAAGGCCGAAAGGCCACCGCGACTTCCGCCAGTTGCTCGACGAGAAGGACCTTGACGCGGTGGTCATCGCCACGCCGCCCCACTGGCACGCGATCATCGCGGTGCGGGCGGCGCAGGCGGAGAAGGACTTCTATGTCGAGAAGCCCATGACGCTCTACGTGGCGGAGAGCCAGGCCATCGTGGCCGCGGCCCGCCGCTACGGGCGCGTCACACAGGTCGGCACGCAAATCCACGCGGGGGGCAACTACCGCCGCGTGGTCGAGATCGTCCGCTCGGGCGTCCTGGGCCACGTGAACCTGGTCCGCACGTTCCTCAACTCGTCCGAGGGGCGGCGGGGCTGCGGCCAGTCGCCCAACGCCCCGGTGCCGGCCGACCTGGATTGGGAGATGTGGGTCGGCCCCGGCCCGATGCGCCCCTACAACCCAGCCATCACCCGCGGCGCGGGGGCCGGCCACTGCTGGTTCATGGACTACTCGGGCGGCTGGATCCCCGGCATGGGGCCGCACATAGTTGACCTGCCCGTCTGGGCGCTCGACCTGCCGCTGCCGAGCCACGTGAGCTGCTCCGGCGGACGCTTCGTCATCAGCGATTGCGGCGACGCGCCGGACGTCCAGGAGGCCCTCTTCCGCTACCCCAACCGCGTGATGACCTGGATGATGAACCTATCGAACGCCTACGGCTTCGACCTGCACGGCGCGGGCGGCCCGGGGCGCAGGCTCGGCGTCTACTTCCACGGCGAGCACGCGACGCTCTACAGCGACTACGGCACGCACAAGATCGTGCCCGAGGCCGACCCGAAGGCCGTGCTGCCGCTCCCCGGCCCGTCGCTCCCGCCCACGCCGGGGCACCATGCCGAGTGGCTACAGTGCATCAAGAGCCGCCAGCAGCCGAGTTGCAGCGTGGCCTACCACCACCGCGTAAACGTCCCCCTCTGCCTCGCAAACCTCTCCTACGCCATAGGCCGCTCCGTCGAGTTCGACCCCGTCAAGGAGACGATCGTGGGGGACGCGGAGGCGGCCAAGCTGCTCGCGCCGGTCTACCGCGAGCCGTGGGCGCTGGGGTAGGGTTCTAACCCGCATTTCTCACCAGCGGCTGGTGAGAAATGCGGGAACCACCAAACCACAAGCACCAAGCGCCAAACAAGCCCCAAACTCCAATCCTCAATGGTCCAAGCGGAGACTATGTGGTGTTGCCCGCGACCCTGGGGGCTTGCTTTGGTCATTGAGCATTCCGGGCTTGGAGATTGTTTGGTGCTTGGCGTTTGGCTCTTGGGATTTCCCGCATTTCGTGAGAAATGCGGGCTAATGGCG
>VGYV01000559.1 GCA_016872855.1 Planctomycetota bacterium | reverse complement strand
CGATCTATCTATCATTAGACGCTACGTAACACTTCAGCCGAGTGAAGTGGAGGTTTGGAGTGCGGCCTTCAGGCCGTATCCTGCGCCCCAGATACGGGCTAAAGCCCGCACTCCGAACTCGGCGCGCCATCTCAGGGTGACGGTTGGCTCTCCACTTCATTCGGCTGGAGTGTTACCTTTTTTCGAGCGTGATGTTGGCGATCTATCTATCATTAGATATTACAATTACTTACGTCACCTGCGGTAAGATGAGCAATAGAGTAGAATGTCCCCTTTTTCGGGACGGGCGTCGGGGGATCAGAACAAGCCGCCGCCCCGCCGGGGGCGCCTGGGGGGCGGGGGGAGGGGCTTGGACATTTCATCGAGGAGGTCGGGGAGGCTGTGGCGGGCATAGGGCTGGTCGCACGCGGGGGAGCGGCCCTTCGCGTTGGCGACGTGGAACGCGAGGTCCTGGGGCACGAAGAGGACGTTGTGGAGGTTGTCGCGCATGGCGACGGGGCGCTTCATGAGGGCGATGGCGGCGGCCTCGTCGAATTGCCCGTGCTTCGCCTTCGCGCCTTTCACCAGCTCGGCGAGGCGCGCGCCGGCCGACATCAGGACGGCGTCCTCGACGGGCGCCGCGAGCTTGGGGTGGGCCTCGCCGGGCTGGATGAACTCGATGCGGTCAGGCGTGGCGGCGACGCCGACGGCGCTCGGGCCTTTGCCATCCGAGATGACGTAGTAGTATTCACACGTGCGCTTGGCCTCGCGGAAGATGCGGATGGCGTCGTCGAGGGTCTTCGCCCGCTCGAGGCCCATGCGCATCAGGAAGCCCATCGGCGTGCCGTCCCACTGCCCCTCGCCCTTGCCGCCCATTTCGCCGAAGGCGACTTGTTCGGCGTTCATGCCCGACACGCAGCCGGTGAAGCCGGCGTAGCCGACGTTGGCGAAGGGGATTGCGTTCTTCTTCTTGACCACGAAGACCACGGCCTCGCGCTGGAGGCCCAGCTCCATCATGTAGTCGAGCACGCGGCCGTGGAGGAGCTTGCCCCCCGCCGTGGCCTTGCCGAAGAGCGCGAAGCCCGAGCAGTGGAAGAGCTCGGGGAAGACGCTGGCCAGCCGGGCCTCCTCGGGCGAGATGCCCGAGCCGTTCGCCAGGCCCTGAATCTCGTCCCAGTACTCCTGTGGCACGTGGGGCTCGACTCGCTTGAGCGCGGCGCGAAGGGTGTCGAGGAACCACTCGCGCTTGGTCACCGTGTAGTAGAGGCCGGCGACGTAGAGGACGGAGTCGGCGACGCGCCGTGTCTCCTTGGCCAGAAGCTTGCCGTGCTGGTAGCCGACCTCGAGGGGTGAGCCCTGGAGCATGGCCACGCGGACGCCGTCGCGCACGACCAGGCGCCCCTGGTCGGCGGTGCGCGTCTCGTTGCGCAGCCGGCTGCCCGTCTGGCTCTGGGCGAGGAGTTCGAGTGCCCGGCCGATGCCGCGCCCCAGCGCCCGCTCCACCTCCTCGCGGGCGGGCGAGAGGGTCTTGAAGTCCTCGCCAGTCGGGAGGTGGGGGAGGGCCGCCTCCTCGCGGAGGGCGACGCCGATGGCCACCTCGCGCCCGGCCTCGTCGCGCCACGAGACCCGCTGGAGCGCCTTGCCGTCGGGCGACAGCTCGAGCGACACCTTGCCCCCGCCCGGGGCGCGCGTAGACTGGAATACGGCGGGGGCCGTCTCGGGGACCCGCTCCACCCCGAACAGTGTCTGGAAGGCGACGGCGACCGCCATCGGCTCGGCCGCCTGGACGATTGCGGCGGCGGTGGCCGCATTGGGCCACGCCTCCATTGCGCGCGCGAGGACCTGTCCGAGCGACAGGTCCGATTCAGGCGGCATCGGCCCCTTGCCCACCACGGCCAGCTTCTGGGCGGGCACGGCCAGCCTCGTCGCCTCCCTCGCCCGCACGAGCACGAAGCTCACCAGGTCCGACTTCAGCGCCAGGCCGAACTGCTCGGCGTCCACCCGCGTCAGCGTCGCCTCGCCCGCCTGTTCGGTCTCGCCGTCCTTGAAGCGCACCGAGAACGTGGCCGTGAACGCAGGCACCTTGCCCTGGACGACGGCGACGGTCCTCTCCAGCGCCTTGGCCAGGAGTTCTAGGTCTGCCGTCGCCTGGGGCTCGGCTGCCAGGGCAGCCGCCGCAGCCAGGGCCACAATCGCCGCCGCCACAACGCGAGCGCTCGACCTCAAAGGGGTTTCTCCGAGACCCCCTCCCCCGTGCCTCCCCTCCGATTAGTATATCGGCCCCCGCGCGCGCGGTCAACCACGTCGGGGTGCAATAGCGGACTTGCGCGCGCGATGGGGCGTTCCGGTTCGTAGTTCGGCCTTCAGGCGGTCTTGGGCGCTGCAACGGGGGAGAGCAGAACCGCGTAAACGCCGAACTACGAGCCAGGATGGGCAGCGCGCAAATCCACTATTGCACCCACCGCGTCGCCAGGCTTTGACACCGGGGCCGCCGAAGCCTATAATACGCGGTCTATCGGGCGTGTTGTGCGTGAGACGAGGAGGCGGGTGTGTCCATGGGCGAGCAGGCATTGGTAGAGCAACTGGCCGCGGAACTGGGCCTGCCGCTTGGCCCGGCGGCCGATACGGCGGCTCTGCTGGCCGAGGGCGCGACCGTGCCGTTCCTCGCGCGCTATCGCCGCGAGCGCCTGGGCGGGCTGCGCGAGGAGGAGGTGTGGGCGCTGGCCCGCGCGCTGCGCCGCCACCAGTCCCTCGAACGCCGCCGCACGCGCGTGCTCCGGGAGATCGAGAGCCTGGGCGCGCTCACGGACGCGGTGCGCGAGGAGGTGGCGTCCTGCGCGAGCCTTCAGGCGCTCGACGAGGTGCTTCAGCACCATCGGGGGAAGCGCCGCACGCGCGGCGCCCAGGCCATCGAGCGCCGCCTCGAGCCGCTCGCCCAGGCCATCCTGGCGCAGGCGCCGGGAGCGCCGCCGCTCGAGGAGATGGCTGCGCCCTACGTGAGCGCCGAGCGGGGGTTGCCCGACGCGGCGGCCGCGCTCGAAGGCGCCCGCCAGATCATCGCCGAGGCCGTGGCCAACGCTCCAGCCGTCCGCCGCCGCCTCTACGACCTGTTCGTCGAGACAGGCGTCGTCCGCGCCCGACTGGCCGAGGGCCGGGGCAACCGGCCCAGCAAGTACGAGACCTACTACGACTTCTCCGAGCCGATCACCAAAATCCCCTCGCACCGCGTCCTGGCCGTCCGCCGCGGCGAGAAGGAGGGCTGGCTACGGGTGAGCGTGGAGGCCGACCGCGAGAAGGCCCTCCAGGCCCTGCGCGAGGGCCGCATCACAGCCCCCGAAACCCCCGCCGCGACGATCATCGAGACGGCCATTGCCGACGCCTACGACCGCCTGCTCGCGCCCGGACTGGAGGCTGAGTTCCGCGCCGAACTCAAGCGCCGCGCCGACGCCGAGGCCATCCACGTCTTCGCCCGCAATCTCCGCAGCCTCCTCCTCCAGCCACCCGGCGGCCCCCGCCGCACCCTGGGCGTCCAGCCCGGCACCCGCGGCTCCTGCACCCTCGCCGCCGTGGACGAACGGGGCAAGCTCCTCGAACACGCCTCCGTCACCATCCGCGAGCCGCGCCGCCCCTCGCCTCCGCGCCCCGCCCCACAGCCAGCCCCCCCCGGAGCCGAGAAGCCGCCCGACCCCCCGGCCGAGCCCCCCCCTGCGCCCGCCACGGCCCAGCCATCCGAACCCCCCGCGGCCGAGGCGCCCCCGGCCACCCCGGCGGCCCCGGCCGAAGCCCTGGCAGCGCCGGAGGCCAAGCCGTCCGAGCCACCCCAGCCCACGCCCGAGGAGCTGGCAGCAGCCAAGGCCGTCGAGGCGGCGCGCGACACCCTTCGCTCCCTCGTCGAGAAGCACCAGGTGGCCGTCGTGGCCATCGGCAACGGCGCCGCGGCACGCGACGCCGAGCGCTCGGTGCGCGGCGTCCTGCGCGAGATGCCGGACCGCCGCGTCCTCCGCGCCCTCGTCAACGAAGCGGGGGCCACCACCTATGCTACCTCGCGGGCCGCGCGCGACGAGTTCCCCGACCTCGAGCCACCCGTCCGGGCCGCCATCAGCATCGCCCGACGCTTCCAGGACCCCCTGGCCGAACTCGCCCAGGTGGACCCCAAGGTGGTTGGCGTCGGCGAGTACCAGCACGACGTGAATCAATACGCCCTCCACGAGAGCCTGCGCGACGTCCTCGAGAGCTGCGTGAGCCTGGTGGGGGTGGACGTGAATCAGGCGTCGGCGCCCCTCCTCGCCCACGTGGCCGGCGTGGGGCACACGACGGCGCGCGAAATCGTCCGCTACCGCGCCGAACACGGGCCGTTCCGCTCCCGAGCGCAGCTCAAGGAGGACTCCCTCCTCAGCGAACGCCAGTTCGAGCAGGCCGCAGGCTTCCTGCGCGTCGCCGGCGGCGACCACCCGCTCGACGCCACGGCCATCCACCCCGAGCGCTACGATCTGGTGGCCCGCATCGCCGCCGACGCAGGGGCCGACCTCTCCTCCCTGCTCGGCAACGCCGAGAAGGTCGAGGCGATTGACTTCTCACGCTACGCCGCTGCCGACATCGGGGAGCCGACGCTCAACCTCATCCGCCGCGAACTCCTCCACCCAGGCCGCGACCCGCGCGGCGTCTACCGCGCCGTCGAGTGCCACGGCCACGTCGCCTCCCTCGAAGACCTCAAGCCCGGCATGGTCATGGAAGGCACCGTGACCAACGTGACGAACTTCGGGGCCTTCGTGGACATCGGGCTGCCCGAGGACGGGTTGGTCCACGTCTCCCACCTCGCCCGCCGCTACGTGAACGACCCGAACCAGGTGGTGGGCGTGGGCCGCGTCGTGCGCGTCAAGGTGCTGTCGGTGGACATCGAGCGCCGGCGCATCGCCCTGAGCATGAAAGACGCCGCGCCCCCGCCTCGCCGCCGGCCCCCGCCCGAGCCGCGGCCCGAGCAGAGGACAGAAGACAGAGGACAGAGGGCAGAGGGCAGAAGGCAGGCGGCAGGAGGCAGACGGCAGACGGCAGACGGCAGAAGGCAGGCGCCGGACGGGGCCGCCGGAGCCCGTCCCCCACGGCCCGCTGCGCCGGCCAAGCCGCGCGAGGAGGCCAGGCCGCCGCGGGAGGAGAAGCCGAAGCGCGACCCCTTCGCCAAGGCCACGCCCGAGGACATCGCCCGCCTCATCGCCCACTTCCAGCGGCGATGAACCCGCCCGGCACGCAGAGCTAGCGTGCCAAACGCTCTGCCCCACCCCAGCCGGCCACACGTTCAGGCGCGCCTCCGCGCGCCAGGAGGGGCGCGCCTGAAGAAGGGCACCCGGCCCAGCGGGGCGAGCGGCTCGCTCCAGGCCAGAAGCCAGGAAAAAGACAGCGGGTGTCTTTTCTTCAGCTTGCCTAGGCCATGTCAGCGTAAGTGGTTGCAGCCACAAATGTAATGGCAAGCGCGGCCGGGTGGAGTCGAAAAAAGACAGCGGGTGTCTTTTTTACACAACCGGCCGTTCCGCGGCGCTGAGGACAGGCTCTTGTGTGTGGCACGAGCCTCGGATGGCCGAAGTGCTGCCGGGGCACTCAGCGGAGGGTTCTCAGGTAGTTCTGGGCGAGGACGCCTATGT
>VGYV01000558.1 GCA_016872855.1 Planctomycetota bacterium | reverse complement strand
GGAGAAGTAGACGGTGGCGTGCTTGAGGTCGTCGGTCGCCTCGACGCGGGTGACGGTGATGAGGCCGAGCCTGGGGTCGCGGAGGTCGCGGAGGAGGAAGAGGCTCACGTCCTCGCGGATGCGTTCGGCGACCCTGGCTGCCCGGCGGTTCGGCATGGGGAGGTTCCTACGTGGTTGCCTGCATATCGGGAGAGGATGAATGGATGTCTGGATGGGTGGATGGGTGGATGGTTGTCAGACATCCGACCATCCGTTCATCCAGCCATCCATTCATCCATTCATCCAACCATCCGCTTCAATAGATCTCCACCTCATAGTCCACGAGCTGCGCCACGGGGTGCAGGCGGACCAGGTCCACGATCTTGGCCAGGCCGCCGTCCACATACTGGGCGTCGGTGCCGACCATGGCGATGGCGAGGACGGCCTGCTGGCGGCTGTCCTGGGAGCCGACCTCGGCGACGGAGACGTTGTGGCGGTTGCGGATGATGTCCTTGAGGCTCTTGAGCACGCGGCGCTTGTCCTTGAGGGACAGGGCGTCGCGGATGAGGAGCTTGAGGGTGAGGGTGCCGACCGTCATAGGATTTTCGATTGCCGATTGCCGATTGCCGATTGCCGATTGAGGAAGAGGCTCAGAGGCCATCTGTCCGAAATCGAAAATCGCAAATCGGCAATTGGAAATGACGCTAGAGCTTCCGCTTGATTTCCTGGATTTCGTAGGCCTCGATGACGTCGCCCTCCTTCACATCGTCGTAGCCGGCGATCTTGATGCCGCACTCCTGGCCGTTGGCGGCCTCGCGGATGTCGTCCTTGAGGTGGCGGAGGGAGCCGACTTTGCCTTCGTAGACGACGATGCTGTTGCGGGTGAGTCGGAGGAGGCTGCTGCGGGTGATGCGGCCGTCGGTGACGTAGCAGCCGGCAACGGTGCCGACCTTGGAGACCTTGAAGACCTTGCGGACGTCGGCGTGTCCGAGGACGACCTGGCGGCGTTCGGGCTCGAGGCGCCGCTCGAGCGCCGCCTTCATCTCATCGGTCAAATGGTAGATGATGTTGTAGAGGCGGATCTCGATGTCCTTCTTTTCCGCGAGCGCGCGGGCCGAGGGCTCGGGGACCACGCTGAAGCCGATGATCACGGCGTCCGAGGCGTCGGCCAGCAACACGTCGCTGTCGTTGATCCCGCCGACGGCGGAGTGGAGGAGGTTGATGCGGACCTCGGAGGTCGAGAGGTCGGCCATGGCCTTTCGGATGACCTCGAGGGTGCCGTGGACGTCGGCCTTGAGGATGACTCGGACCTCTTTCTGCCCGGTGTCCTTGAGGGTGGCGAAGAGGTTTTCGAGGGTGACGTGCTGTCGTTCGGCGAAGCTGGCCTCGCGTGCGCGGCGCTCGCGCGTCGCCGCGATGTCGCGGGCCTTCTCGTGGTCGGCGAGGACCACCGCGGGGTCGCCGGCGGCGGGCACGCTGGAGAGGCCGGAGATTTCGACCGGGATGGACGGCCCGGCCTCGTCAAGGGCGATGCCGCGGTGGTCGTGGAGGCTGCGCGCGCGGCCGTAGGCCGTGCCGCAGAGCACCACGTCGCCGCGCCGCAGTGTGCCCTCGCGGACGAGGATGGTAGCGACCGGGCCGCGGCCCTCCGAGAGCTTGGCCTCGAGCACGACGCCGCGGGCCGGCTTCGCGGGGTCGGCCTTCAGCTCGAGAATCTCCGCCTGGAGGGCCAGCGTCACGATCAGGTCGCTGATGCCCGCCCCCGTGACGGCGGAGACGTGGACCATCTCGGTGTCGCCCCCCCATTGGACAGGCAGGAGGCCGCGGTTGGAGAGTTGCTCCATGACCCGTTGGGGGTTGGCGGCGGGGAGGTCAATCTTGTTGACGGCCACGACGATGGGCACGCTTGCGGCGCGGGCGTGGTTGATGGCCTCCTCGGTCTGGGGCATCACCCCGTCGTCGGCTGCGACGACGAGGACCACGATGTCGGTCACCTGGGCGCCGCGGGCGCGCATGGCGGTGAATGCCTGGTGGCCGGGGGTGTCGAGGAAGGTGACGATGCGCCCCTCCTGGACGACGGTGTAGGCGCCGATGTGTTGGGTGATGCCGCCGGCCTCGCCGGCGGCGACGCGGGTTTTGCGGATGGCGTCGAGGAGGGAGGTCTTGCCGTGGTCCACGTGGCCGAGGAAGGCCACGACGGGCGGGCGGGGCCGCAGGTCCTCGGGGCGGTCGGGCGCGGCCTGGGCCTCGGCGAGCTCGGTCTCGAGGTCCTTCTGGCGGCGGACCTCGATTTCCATGCCCAGCGAGGCGCCGAGCATGGCCACCACGTCGTCGCCCAGGGGGTCGTTCACGCTCACCATCACGCTGTTCTTGACCAGCGTGGCCATCAGCTCGTCGAGCTTGGTGCCCGTGCTCTGGGAGAGGGAGCGGGCTGTGACGGGGAAGTCTGCGACGACGCGGGTGGGGCGGGCAGGCGGCAGGGGGACAAAGGGGCGGCCGAGCGGGACGCGGTGGTCGCGGCGGTCCGGGCGGCGCACGCGGCGGCGGGGCGGCACGACGCCGGGGGCCCGCCGCTCCTTCACGCGAACGTGTGGGCCGTACTCGCGGACCGAGGAGGTGTCCTGCTTGGGCAGCTCGATGCGGCGGAGGATTTCCGCCCCCTCGCGCGCCTTGGGCGGCGCGGCGCGGCGGACGCCTGGGGGACCCTCGCGCTCCTCGCGGGCAGGGGTGCGCTTGCGGATCTTCTCCACGCCGGCCGGGCCCATGTCGAGCAGGTCCTCCTCCTCGACCGGGGGGCGGCCGGGCCTGGGGCGCGGCGCCGGCGGCGGACCGGCCTCCTCCTTGGCCTCGCCAGGGGCCGGCGGTGCGGCGGCCTCGGGCTGGGGCGGGGCCGGCGGCGCCGCGGGCGCAGCGCCCGGGGCAGGAGCCGGCGCCCCGTAGGCGGCGCGCACGGCCGCCGTCTGCGCCTCGTCAATCGTGCTCGAGTGCGACTTGACGTCCATCCCCATCGCCCGGCACTTGGCGACGAGGTCGTTGTTGGCGACGCCAAGCTCTCGGGCGAGGTCGTAGAGACGGGTACGCAAGCGTCATCTCCTAGTACGGGCGCGGCCAGGGCCCTGGGCCGCTACGTGCCCGAGGCAACGTTCTCGCCCTCCCGCGAGGGAGGCGGGGCCTCCTGAGCCGGCTCGGCCGCGTCCGGCGTCTCCGCCGCCGGGGCGGCGGGGGCTTCATCCGTGGGCGCCTGGGGCGGCTGCTCGGCCGCGGGAGGCTCGGCACCCCCGGGACCTGAGGTCTCCGTGCCCTCGCCCTCGGCGAGCGCCTGGGCGCTTTCCGCCGTGCCGGGGGGTTCCTCGGCGGCGCCTTCCGCTTCGGCCCGGGCGGCTTCGGCGGCCTCGGCCTCGGCGCGGGCGATGGCGATTTGCTCGGCGGCGACCTTGGCGCGGGCGTAGATTTGCTGGGCCAGCTCCTCGCCGATGCTGAAGCGCTCGCGCCAGGCGGCCGCGCCCTCCGCTATGTCCTCCACGGAGTAGCCCATCTGGAACAGCCGCTGCGCGAAGCGGTCAGGCAGGCCCTCCACGCCCTCGAGCATCATCGCCAGGTCCTGCGCCTCGCGTTCCGCCTCGGCCTCGCTCAGGATGTCTATATCGCAGTCGCACAGCTTCGCGGCCAGGCGCACGTTGCGGCCCCGCTTGCCGATGGCCAGCGACAGCTCCTCCTCGGGCACGGTCACGCGCGCGCGGTTCAGCTCCGCGATCACCACCACGTCCTTCACCTCGGCAGGCTTCAGGGCGTTGGCGATGAACACGTCCTTCGAGTCGCTCCACCGCACGATATCGATCTTCTCGTCGTTCAGCTCGGACACGATGTTCTTGATGCGCGAGCCGCGCACCCCCACGCAGGCGCCCACGCAGTCCACCTTGATGTCGGCGCTGGCCACGGCCACCTTGGTGCGGTAGCCTGGCTCGCGCGCGATGGCCATGATCTCGATTGTCCTGTCGCCGATCTCGGGCACCTCGAGCTCGAAGAGCCGGCGGATGAAGTCCTCCTGGGTGCGGGAGAGGACGATGCGGACGCGGCTGCCCTCGCGGCGGACCTCCTTGAGGTAGCAGCGGATGCGGTCGCCGATGCGGTAGCCCTCCTCCTGCACCTGCTCGCTGCGCGGCAGGATGCCCTCGGTGCGGCTGAGGTTCACGATGATGCGGTTGCCCTCGAAGCGCTGGATAGTGCCGCTGACGATCTGCTTGACGCGGGCCTCGTAGTCCCGGAAGATCGCGTCCTGCTCGGCATCGCGGATCTTCTGGATGATCACCTGCTTCGCCGTCTGCGCCGCGATCCGCCCGATGTCCAGGGCGTCCACCTGCGTGTTCCCGTCGTAGGCCTCGATCTGGCCCGTCTCGCGGTCCACGAACACCGCGATGTCGGCCTTCGGGCCGTAGTACTTCCGCGCCGCCGACAGGAGGGCATCCTCGAGCGCGTCGAAGATGATCTCCTTGTCAATGTCCTTGTCCCGGTGAATGCTGTCCACCAGCCGCAAAAGGTCGCCGTTCAATCAAACCACTCCTGCGTAAGGGTCTGAGCTCGTAGTGCGGGCTTCAGCCCGTACGGTCCGGCTACGGCCTGAAGGCCGCACTACAAACCGGCCGCTCCGAAAGGGCCGCCGTGCCGTTCTCCGTCCTTGCAGACGCCCTAACAAAAAGAGTGGGAGACGGTCCCACTCTTGCCCATTCGGCCTCGGGGGGCGGAAAAGGGTGTCCCCTTTTCCACTCCTCAGGGCCTGGCCGTTGCGGGGGTCGCCGTCAGGTTCACCCCGGTCTCGGGGTCGAACACGTGGCTGCGGGCCACCTGAACCGCAACCGTCATCTCCTGTCCCACTTCGGCATCCTGATGCGCGTCGATCTTCGCGATCAGGTCGTGCTGCGGGGTCGAAAGGTAGAGGAGCATCTCGTCGCCCAGCGGCTCCACCACGTTCACCTTCACCCGCAGCGTGCTGCCAGTGTCGGCCGCGCCGCCCGCGGGCAGAACCTCGAGGATTTCGGGGCGGACGCCCATCACGGCCTTCTGCCCCACGCGCCCATCGAGGGCCGGGCCGAAGCTGGCGGGCAGCCGCAGCAGCGCCGAGCCCTCGTCGAAGCACACGTGCCCATCCTGCGCCAACAGCGTGCCCTTCAGGAAGTTCATCGGCGGCGTGCCGATGAAGCCGGCGACGAACTGGTTGGCCGGCCGGTCGTAAATCTCAAGCGGCGGGGCCACCTGCTGAAGCGTGCCGTCCTTCATCACCGCGATGCGGTCGCCCAGCGTCATCGCCTCCACCTGGTCGTGCGTCACGTAGATCATCGTCGTCTCGAGCCGGCGGTGCAGCTTGTTCAGCTCCGCGCGCATCTCCACCCGCAGCTTCGCATCGAGGTTCGACAGCGGCTCGTCGAAGAGGAACACCTTTGGCTTTCGCACGATGGCCCGCCCCACGGCCACGCGCTGGCGCTGGCCGCCCGAGAGCGCCTTCGGCTTGCGCTCGAGCAGCTCCTGGATGCCCAGTATCCCCGCCGCCTCGCGCACCCGCTCCTCGATCTCCACCTTCGGGTAGCGCCGCAGCTTCAGCCCGAAGGCCATGTTGTTGTACACCGTCATGTGCGGGTACAGCGC
>VGYV01000557.1 GCA_016872855.1 Planctomycetota bacterium | reverse complement strand
CGTCTTTTCGTTACACTGTGTCATTGCCAGGCCGTCCTTTCCGCATAACCCTGTTTGGTGGAACACACGGGATTATAGCGGTAGGCGGCCTGGTTTCAAGACCCTTGCTGTGAGAAATCCGGGTTAGGCAGTCTTGTCCCCAGTGAGGGCGCCGCCGAATCGCTGAAAGCTATTTGGGGAAGCTAGGGAAGCTGGCACACGTTGGGGGCGGCACCCGCTGCAACACGATCTGTAGGGGGAGGAATGACGAGGACGATTCGCTAGGGCGCCTCGGGGGCGCGGGTGCGGGCAGCGAGGGGGACGAACCAGCCGGGCGAGCCGGCGGGTATCCTCGCGAACTCCTCGGACGCCCGGTCGTCGGCCTCGGACCAGAGCCTCAGGCCAACAAGGTAGTGGACAAGTGGGCCGGGCAGCCCCGCGGCGCCGGCCGCCTTTGCGAACTGCTCGGCCGTGGTCTCCCGCAACAGGAAGGCGACCGCCGCGGCCCGGGCGGCATCGTCCCCGGCGGCCTTGCGGAGCTTCAGGAGCAGACCCGTCGCGCGTTCGGCCTCGCCGAGCTCGATTGCCACGCAGGCGGCGCGCAGCAGGCCCTCCGCGTCGCCCGCCGCCTCATACTGCCCAAGGGCCTCGCGCCAGCGTGCCGCCTTCACGTACGCATCGCCCAAGGCGAGGGTGAACGCGGCCCGCGCGACGGGGCTGTCGTATAGCTCGTAGGTGCGGCGGTACTCCTCGAGCAGCGCCTCGTGCCCCTCGGTCTCGGGCTTGAGCGCGGCCAGGCTCTCGGCCACGGCCCGCACGGCCTCGGGCGGGATGGCCTGGCGGCGGCGCGCGTACTGGCCGAAGAGCCCCATCGCCGCCCGGCGCCTGCCGGCCGCGGCAGCAGCCACGATGCCCTTCGCCATCGCCGGGCCAAGGGTCTCGTTGGGGTAAGCGGCATACACGACCGCCGCCTTCTCGTAGTCCTCGGCATCGAGCTGGAGGTTCAGCAGGCGGCTCGCCGCCGCGGCCAATTGCGGCTGGAGCACGCCGAAGTGGACCCGTGCGTGGTCGAGAAGTCGGAGCGCGTCGTCGGACTTCTTGGCGGCGATGGCCCCAGTCGCCGCCTCGACGAAGAGCGCCACCACGGCCGGCGCGTCGGGCGGCGCCTCGAACAGCTCGTGGATGGCAATCGCCTTCAGGAAATCGCCCTGCGCCAGGAACGCTTTGCCGAGGCGGACCGCTGCGCCGTCGGCCGCGACGAGCTTCTTGGCATCGTCTGGGAAGTTCTTCAGGTGGGCGCGAGTGAGGGCGAGAGCGTCGTCCAGTCGCCCGGCGTCGGTCGCCTCGCGGATGGCGCGCAGGAAGACGGGCGCGAGCTTGGGCTCGGGGAAGACCTCGTAGAGCTTGGCCACGCGCGAGTGTGCGCCGGCCTGGCAGAGGCGGCTGCCGAGGTCCACTGCGGCCTTGCTGAGCGCTGGGCTGGCCAGCTTCTCCTTCGCGCAAAAGGCCAGCACGGCCTCCGCCTCGTCGTGTTGGCTGCGCTGCGCCGCGCTCTCGATGCCCCGCGCGAAGGCGTCGGCCAGGCCCTCGGTGGGATAGGCGTCGTAGACCTCGCGCACGCGGTCGAAGCGACCGATGCCGCAGAAGCCCTCGCCGAGCTGGCGCACGCGCGGGCCGAGGGCCTCGGCCATCGCGGTGGCCCCGAGGGCAGCCACCGTAGCGTGCAGGGTCCGTTGCCCCGGGCTGAACAGGCCGGCCCGCAGGACGGCCAGGGCCTCGTCGTAGGCGCGGTTCTGCACCATCTGCCCAATGTAGGCGGGGAAGTGCCACGCCCAGGCATCGTCCACCTCGCCCCCGCTCGCCACGATCTGCGCCAGGGCTTGCACCGCGTCGGGGAAATCGTTCAGGCTCGCCGCGCAGAAGAAGCGGTGGAGCCGCGCCCTGCTGAGCAACGCGGGGAGCTGCTCGTGCCGCACCCCCGGGGCGCGGGTCTCCACGCGGCGGAGCCACTCGGCCGCCTCGCGGTAGCGGCGTTCCGCCTCGTGGCACTGGGCCGCGCCGACCATGGCCGCCAGGCCCTCGTAGCGCCCCTCGTAGCCCTGCGCGATCTTCTCGTACTGGATGCGCGCCTCCTCCACGTTCCCGTCCCGGTAGAGCACCTCGGCCGCATCCGTCAGGCTCAGCTTGGCGGGCGGGAACTCCTGCTGCACGCGGAACCGCCGCACGCGCAGCCGCGTGCGCTCGGTGAAGAGGCCGACGGCGAACTCCCGCCGCTCGCGGTTGAGCTGGCGGGCGAGCGACAGGTCGTTGTAGGCGAGGCGGAACGGCTGCTCCCCCTCGGCCTCCACATCCAGCCTCATGCCCGTGGCGTCGCGCCGCAGCGTCACGCGATACCACACGCCCGCCCGCAGCGGCGGGCAGCGCGCCTCGGCCACCTCCTGCTGCTGGTTCATCAGCACGATGCGGGGCGACGGCTGGCCCTTCCCCCCGAAGGCGAAGCGGCAGCTATGCCGCCAGTCCGACCCCAGGAAGCAGCCGATCAGCGGTTCCGCCTGCGCCGTCCCGTCCGCGTTCGCCGGCACGCTCGCCTCGAAGCTCACGGCCACCTTGCCGGCGAAGCGCCCCTGCGTGTGGATGGCCGCGAAGGGCGCCGCCGCCGCCTCAAGCTCCCCGCCCCCCACGAGCTGCCACGGCGTGTTCTCCTCCCGCGTCCAGCGCGGCTCCAGCGGCCCAGCCTTGAAATCGTCCCCGAAGACGACCTTCACGGTCGGCTTCTCCTGCTGCTCGATGAGCCGCTCGATGTCCTCCGCCCCCTCGCGGCGCCCTGCCTCGCGGGCCATGCGCGCCCGCCGCTCGCTCTCGCGGCGCGCCTCGATGACCACCGCCGCAGCCGTCAGCCCCACCCCCAGCACCGCCGCCGTGGCGAACAGCGCCGTGTAGTGCCGCTTCAGGAAGCGCCAGGCCCGGTACGCCGGGCCGGCCGGCCGCGCGCTGATCGCCTCCCCCGCCACGAAGCGCCGCAGGTCCTCCGCGAAGGCGTGCATCGTGGGATAGCGCCGCTCCGGCGACTTCTCCATCGCCTTCAGCACCACCGTCTGAACGTCTCGGTGTATCCGCGGGTTCAGCCGCTTCGGCGGCACCGGCTCGTCGTTCAGCACCCGTATCAGGGTGTTCATCATGGTGTCGCCGCTGAACGGCGGCCTTGCCGCCAGCATCTCATACAGCACGGCGCCCAGCGAGTAGATGTCGGCCCGATGGTCCACCCGCGCGCTCTCTCCGCTCGCCTGCTCCGGCGGCATATACGCAGGCGTCCCAATCGTCGTCCCCGTCCGCGTGAACTTCGTGTCCGAGTCCACCTGCTTCGCCAGCCCGAAGTCCATGATGTGAATGCGGTCCTCCGCGTCAACCATGATATTGCTCGGCTTGATGTCACGGTGAATCACCCCCCGGTCGTGCGCGTAGCCCAGCGCGTCGGCCACCTGCATCGTGATGTCGAGCGCCCGCCGCGTCGTCACCTCCTTGCTGCGGATCAGATCGGCTAGGTCCCGCCCCTTGATGTAATCCATCGTGTAGAAGTGCTTGTCATCGAACACCCCGACCTCGTGGATGGGCACGATGGCCGGGTGCCGCAGCTTGGCCGCCGCCTGCGCCTCGCGGCGGAAGCGCGCCACCTGCGCCTCCGACGCCATCTCCCCCGCGAGCAGCACCTTGAGGGCCACGATGCGGTCAATATGGTGCTGGCGGGCCTTGTACACCACCCCCATCGCCCCGCGCGAAATCTCCTCGACGATCGTATAGTTCCCGAACGTCCTGCCCCGATAATCCTGCGGCGACACCCGCGGCCCCGTATCGGCGCACGTCTTCGTATCCGTATCGCCCCCCGCCCCCGCCGAACACCGGGGGCAGAACGCCGTCCCGCCGCCCGGAGGCTGGTGAAGGGGGCCGCCGCATTGCGCGCACAACGGCTTCGCCATCGCACCACTACATCACGCTATGAGCACGATGCCCCGCCCTCCCCCGGGCGCACCGGAACATCGCCTACTCCTGCGATTATACCCCACTGGCCGATGTTTTCAACGGAAAAACGCCTATCTTCAACCGCCGCGCCTCCTCGATCCTCTGTTCCCTTCCTCGTCCCCACGCTCCCGCGTGGGGAGGAGGGGCGATGTCAATCGAGGGGCGTTACCCAAATCCTCGAGGGAGGGGCGAGAGCGTACGTAGTTTCTGTTGCGGATTCATGTAGCGACAAGCGTCCCGCTTGTCGTAGGGCGAGGAAGACCGCAAGCGGGACGCTCGCGGCTACGTCTGGAACGAGCCCGTTCAGTTCCGCGACTTTCCGCAACAGAAACTACGTAGTCCCGCCTTCAGGCGGTCCTCTTCCCCTTGGGGGTGAGCCGGGCACGAAGAACCGCCTGAAGGCGGGACTACATGCAGGAACAGGCGCCCGAAGACCGTAGGGACAGGCGGTTCGCCTGTCCCCGGCGGCAGAGCGCGACAGGCGAGTCGTCTGTCGCTACGATCTCCGCGGGCGCTCCAGACTGCCAGAGCGTATGTAAGACGACATCTGGCAGTTTGCGAAAAAAATCTTATGGCGAGCCGCCTCGCCAGAAGTGTCGCGCCGACAGGCGCTTGAGAGAGCCGCCGTCGCCATAGACGCGCGAGCTACTGGCGAGTCGTCGGACGCGACCCGTATATATAGGTGGAGGGGGCGAGGGATGAGGGGAGACGGGGTATCTGACCCCCTCTCCCTTCCAGGGAGAGGGCAGGGTGAGGGCTGGACTTCGGGGTCGGGCCAGGCGCGCAACCCTCCCCTTCCCCCTGCCCAAGAGGGAGGGCGGTGATTGCCCTGACCCCTCTCCCTTCCACTCCAAGGGCGAAGGGTGCGACCCGGGAAAGTAGGTGACGCCACATGCTGACTCGGAGCCAGCACGGGTGGGAACACCTTGGTGGGTGCCACCCTCAAGCGTCCTCGCTTGAGGGTGCCTTCACGGGCTGCCCCTGGCCCCACCTTCAACGGAAGCCGTTGAGGGTGGCACCCAAGGGGTGGTTGGTGACCCACCGGACGAAATCACCTACTTTCCCGGGTCGCACCCAAGGGCGAAAGGGCGAACTTCAGCTTGACTCGCCGGACAAAGGAAGTACAATAGAGGACTTGCGACTGTGATGATCAGGCCGCGTGAGGGCGGTATGCCGCAGAAGGTGGTAGCGATTGACGGGCCGGCCGGCGCGGGCAAGACGACTGTGGCCCGCGCTCTGGCCGCCCGCCTCGGCTATACCTATCTGCCAAGCGGGACGTTCTACCGCGCGCTGGCCTGGCGGGCGCTCGACGCCGGGACGCCGCTCGATGACGAGGCGGCCCTGGCCCGTCTGGCCGACGCGACAGAGATTGATATCCAGGTGGCGGCGGACGGGCAGTGCGTCGCCCGGGTGGACGGGCGGGACGTGTCAGACGCCCTGGGAAGTTCGGCCGTGGGCGACGTTGCGTCGCGCATCTCGGTCTTCCCCGAGGTGCGGCGGCGCATGGTGGCCCTTCAGCGGCGCTTCGCCGAGGAGCGGCCCGTCGTGGCCGAAGGCCGGGACATGGCCAGCGTGGTCTTTCCCAACGCGGACCACAACTTCTACCTCGACGCGACGGTCGCCGAGCGGGCGC
>VGYV01000556.1 GCA_016872855.1 Planctomycetota bacterium | reverse complement strand
GTCCTTGCGGAACGTCCCCTCCTCCACCTGCTCGCGTAGGTCGAAGTTCGTGGCCAGGATGAAGCGGACGTCGAGGCTGATGGTCTCGGTGCCGCCGACGCGTTCGAACTCGCGCTCCTGGATGGCGCGCAGGAGCTTGACCTGGAGGCCGGGGCTGGCCGTGTTGATCTCGTCGAGAAAGATCGTGCCGCCGTGGGCCAGCTCGAACTTCCCGATCTTGTCGGCCGTCGCGCCGGTGAACGAGCCCTCGACGTGGCCGAACAGCTCGCTCTCCAGCAGCGTCTCGGGCAGCGCGCCGCAGCTAACCTCGACGAACGGGCCGTTGCGCCGCGACGAGTTGTAGTGCACCGCGCGCGCGATAAGCGTCTTCCCCGTCCCGCTCTCCCCTGTGATCATCACCGTTGTCTTGGTGTCCGCTATCGCCTCGATGACCTCGAAGATGCGGCGAATCTTGGGGTCCTGGCCCACAAAGTTGGCGAACTTCGGCCTCATCCCAAGCCGCTGCCGCAGGTAGCGGTTCTCCTCCGTCAGCCGCTTCTGCTCCGTCACCCGCCGCACGATCATCTTGATATTGTCGTCCACCAGCGGCTTCTGCACGTAGTCGTACGCGCCCTGCTTGATCGCCTGAACCGCCGTCTGCACCTCCCCGAACCCCGTGATCAGCACCACCTGGGTCTCGGGGTACTTCAGGTTCACCTCGCGCAGGACGTCGAAGCCCGTGACCTCGCGCATGTTGATGTCGGTGAACACGACGTCGTACGTGTGGGAGGCGAGGCGGCGAAGCGCCTCGTGGCCGTCTTGCGCGGCCTCGACGTCGTAGCCCTCCATCCGGAGCATCTCGGACAGCGAGTCGCGGATCAGAAAGTCGTCGTCCACGACCAGGACGGTGCCTTCGGGCATATGCCGATCCCTTCCCCATCCCTGGAACCCAGTGTGCCACGGCTGGCTCGACCAGCCGTGTCCTGCCTAGGGGGATGGAGGACACGGTCGGGCAAGCCGACCGTGGCACACCACCAATCGAGTGGGGCCGCGGCCCGATGCCTGGCGGCGGCCTACGGCCCCTGACCATTCGTCCCACACGGCACCGCCACTGTGAAGACGGTGCCGTGGCCTGGCTTGCTCGCAACCTCGATGCGCCCGTGCAGGCGGTCGAGCACCTCGCGGCACACGGCCAGCCCCAGGCCCATCCCGCGGCCGGGCGCCTTCGTGGTGAAAAACGGCGTGAACAGCCGCTCGAGCACCTCGGGCGGAATCCCGCACCCAGTGTCAGCCACCCGCACAATGACCGCGCCATCCGCGCGCTCCGAGCGCACCCTCAGCGTGCCGCCGCCCTCCTCCATCGCGTCGAGGGCGTTCGACACGAGGTTCGTGAACACCTGGAAGAGCCCCGAGGCCCCGCGCACGGGCGGCAGGCCCTCCGCAAGGTCCAGCTCCACCCGCACCCCGCGCTGCTGGGCCTTGCCCTCCTGGAGCGCTACCGCCTGGGCCAGCAGGTCGTTCACCTGAGCCGGCTCCTCGCTCGCCCGGGCGCCGCTCAGCCCCAGCAGGCTCTCCACGATCCCGTTCAACCGCTCCAGCCCCTGCTTGCTCGCCAGGAGATACCGCCGCCGGCTTTCCTCCGGACTCGGCTCGGCCAGGGTGAGGTTGAGGAAGCGGAGCGCGCCATCGAGCGGGTTGCGCAGCTCGTGGGCCAGCTTCGACATCAGCTCCCTGTGTCGCGCCTGGCGGTCCTCCACCTGGCCCACCCGCCGCAGCGCCAGGGCTAGTTCCCCGGCCAGCGCCGTGGCCCCGCGGAGGTCGTCCCCCGTGAACGCCTGGCGGTCGTCCCGATCCGTCGCCGTCAGAACTCCCAGCAGCGTCCCGTTGTCCTGCACAGGCACGCACAGGAACGAGCCGGTCGCGTAGCGGCCAGAGTCCCGCATGGCGAACCGCCCGTCCCGCGCAATGTCCTCCACCCGCAACGGCTGGCGGTGCAGGGCCACGTAGCCCGCCACCCCCTGGCCCACTGGCAGCCGCATACCCTCGAGGGGCACCAAGCGGCAGCCGCACGCCTTCACCACCACCAGCTCGCCCGCCGCCGCCTCGTGGAAGAGCAGCGACACCTTCTCCGCGCGCACCAGGGCCGAGCACTGGGCCAGGGCCGCATCGAGCAGCTCCCGCAGGTCCACCGCCCGGTGGATCGCGTGGGCCGCGCGGCTCACACGGCTCAGCAGCTCCACCTCCCGGCTCAGCTCCCGCAGGTGCACCTCCCGCTCGTGGAGATGCCGCGCCTTCTCCTCAAGCTCGTGCACCCGGCTCATCAGCACACGGCGCTCCACCGCCCGCCAGGGCGACGACTCCGGCGCGACCCCTGCCGCCCCCTGGCCGCGCCCGATAGGGCCCTGGTCGTGAGACATGTCTCCCACGTGCAAACCTTTCCGCTTGCTCGCTCCGCCGGGGCTACGCCTCTCCTCCGGCGGTAGCAACAGCAAACGGAGTGCCAGACGAAGACTCCTTGCCCCCCTCACAGGCCATCGCCGTAATCCCTTACATGACAACAGATTACAGCGAGGGCCGGAGAGCGCGGCAATGATGCGAGTTGTCAACATTCTAGGAAAAAATGTGCACGTTCGTCAACATGCAGTTCATTACATCTCCACAAGCACGGGACCTGCCACTACTTACAGCGTTTCCGCCGCACCGGACGTTCGTCCACTTTTCCTGACCACCCTGGCGCAGCCGCGCCGGGCCGAAGCCCCAACTCCGCCCACTCTCCATCGCGGCCAATGGCGGGCGCGCCAGACGCTAGCCGCTCGTGTAGCGGGCAAGGTCTATGGTATGCTTCTTGAGAAGCTCGTAGAAGTGGGCACGGGACATCCCGGCGGCCGAGGCCGCCGCCGCCACGCTCCCCTCGTGGCGGGCCAGCAGGGCGCGGATGTACTGCTCCTCGAAAATCGCCTTCGCCGCACGGTAGGGGAGGCCCGACGTGTCCCCCGCCAGCGGCGCTTCCTGCCTCGCTGGCCGCAACTCCCCCGGCAGGTGCCCGGCCTGCACCTCGCCCCCCCCGCACAGGATCACCGCCCGCTCGATCACGTTCTCAAGCTCTCGAACGTTCCCCGGCCACTCATACGCACAGAGCCACTTCAGCGCTTCGTCGGAGATCGTGCAGTTCGGGCGCCCCGAACGCCCCAGCTTGTGCAGGAAGTGGCTCACCAGCAACGGAATATCCCCCGCCCGCTCCCGCAGCGGCGGCAGCACGATGGGAAACACGTTCAGCCGGTAGAACAGGTCCTGCCGGAACAGGTTCTTCCCCACCAGCTCGCGCAGCTCGCGGTTCGTCGCCGCCACCACCCGCACGTCCGCGTGGATGTCCTCCACGCCCCCCACGCGCCGAAACGTCCCCGTCTCCAGCACCCGCAGCAGCTTCACCTGGAGCGGCACGCTCATCTCGCTCACCTCGTCGAGGAACAGCGTGCCGGCGTCGGCCAGCTTGAACACCCCCTCCTTGCGGGCGATGGCGCCCGTGAACGAGCCCTTCTCGTGCCCGAACAGCTCGCTCTCCAGCAGCGTCTCGGGGATGGCGCCGCAGTGGACTGGGATGAAGGGGCCGCTGCGCCGCGAGCTCTTCTCCTGGATCGCCGCGGCCACCAGCTCCTTCCCCGTCCCGCTCGGTCCCTGGATCAGCACCGTCGAGTTCGTGTCGGCCACCTTCAGGATCAGGTCGAACACCGGCTCCATCGCCTTCGAGCGCCCGATGATGCGCGGGAACGCATCCGGCGCCACCGGCACCACCCCCGGCCGCGTCGGCGCCGCACGCGTCGCGCGCACCACCCGCCGGTGCTCCAGCGACCGGCGGATCACGTGCAACATCTCGTCAATATCGAACGGCTTCTTGAAATAGTCGTCCGCCCCGCGCCGAATCAGGTCCACCGCCTGCCGCACCGACGAGTGGCCCGTCATCACGATCACCGCCGTGTCCGGATGCTCCGCCCGAACCTCGTCCAGCACCGCCACCCCATCCACCTCCGGCATCACGACATCCGTGATCACCACATCGAACGCCTCGGTCTGGAGCAGCTCCCGCGCTATCCCCCCGTGCCCCGCCCACCGCACCTCGTAGCCCTCCTGCTCCAGAAACGTCGTCAGGAAATCCTGCATGCTCGCGTCGTCCTCCACCACCAAAACCCGCGGCCTCGAGTCCGACATCGCTACTCCTCGCGCGGCACGCCACGACGCGCCCCCATCATGCCCCCATCATGATAGAATTATATACCGGCCCCCCCACAGGGCACAAATGAGGGAGAGGGGGGAAGCGCTCGCCTGGTGTAAAATTCCGAACAAACAAAACAAGCCCGCCCGCCCGCTGCCCGCCCGCCCGAAAACCCAATCAAGAAAGACCTGCGGAGTACACCACCCAAGGTAGGCAGCAAAAACCGTGCCACAACTCCTTGCCCGTCGCCAGTCTGGTCAGTCTGGCCGGCTCCGGGGGTGGGGGGCTCCGCCCCCCAGACCCCCCGGGACCAATCTATAGCTGGGGGGCTTCGCCCCCGAGACCCGCCAGCGGCCACCGTCAAAGGTCGGTGGGGATGCCCCCCGCCGAAGCGGCTCGGCCCCCCAGAGCTCCGGAAGCCCGCGCGGGCGAGCCGCCGTCCCGGCTCTCGCCCGCCCTAGCTTGGCAGCTTTGCTCCACGCCGCAGGGCGGCTACCACCGCTCCGCTTGTCGCTACGCTGCCTCCGATGTAGGCTCGGCGGGGGCTGCCTCTATGGGCGGCACGGGCGGGGACGCACGCCGACGAGGAACGCTGGACGTGCTCGCAGCTACCACGGTCGGCCCTCCCGGCTCGCTTGCCGCTCGCGGTCGTCAGTGGATAAGCCGCGGCCACAGCGGGGTCAGCCCGTCCGGCAACAGGCGGTCAGCTCGTCTTGGCCGCTCCGCTTCCTGCTAACGCCCGTGCTGTGAGCTGGCCGCGGGCTCGGCGTGTCCCTCTGGCGTCGCAAGCAAGGATGGCGGTACGGAAGGGAACCTAGCCCCGGCGTGGGGCAAGGCTGCGGATTGAAGGCGGCAGCAGGAAGCGGAGCGGCCAAGACGGGGAACGTGGCGGGGCCAGGGCGACGACCCCCGCTGAAGTGGGCGACGCACCTTGCCTCGCCAAGGCGTCAACTGCGGTAGTGTCACCACGGCAGACCTTGGGGCGGGGAGGCGCCCACAGCCAGCCCTAGAGGCAAGCGGCAGCACCACGCTTGTGTGAGCACGGGCCGCCGCCTCGGCGGGCCAAAATAGCAGGAGTGAGCCACGACAAACAAGGGGCGAGGGGCTACGCCGTGCCCCCCGCCCCCTTCCACCCCGTGAGACCGACTACCGGGTCGGCTTAGGCCGAGACCTAGCGGGAGGCCCAAGGGCGATGGGGGGAGCGACATCGCCGCCCGCAGGTGGTGTGGTCTGTACTGTTTTTTCCTGATGTCAATTTTATGGCTCATCCGACTCAAGCGATCGTTTCCGACCGCGTGCCCGGACTGGCGCGCGGAACCCTGGGGCTTTGCCCCCAGACCCCCAGGATTTATCGCGCTGGAGCCACCGGCACTTATAGGCTGCCAGGACAGGGCCGTAAGTCAAGAGGTGCAAGCCGCTTCTGACAGTGGAGGAACCTCGAACACATA
>VGYV01000555.1 GCA_016872855.1 Planctomycetota bacterium | reverse complement strand
GCTGACCCGCGACGACCTGGCGGCGATGCAACGCCCCGAGGCCAAGGGGCCTGGCCCGGCGCTGGGCCGCATCGTGGTCCGGGGCGGCCGAATCGTGCTGGGCAAGGGCCTGCTCTTCGAGGACAGCCCCGAGCGGGAGCTGACCGACATCCGAGTCCAGCTCACCGAGGAGCGGCGCTTCAGCCCCGGCTACAACTTCGAGGGCGAGGCCAACTCGGCTCTTTGGGGCCTCTGCGAGCTGGAGGGCAAGCTCGACCTCGGCGGCCGGTACCTCAAGGCGAGCGCCAACGCCCGCAGCATCCCCATCGGCGCACGACTCCGCGAGAGCATCCCCGCCCAGTACGCCAGCTACGCCAAGGCCCTCGACGCCTATGCCCTCGACGGGCAGGTGGACCTCAAGCTCGAGACGGAACTGAGCTGGGCCGACAAGGGCTCGATGGCCCTCGCGGTCGCGGTGGACCTGCGCGACTGCTCCGCCGCCTGGGAGCGGTTCCCACTCCGAGTCACCGACATCCGCGGCCGCATCACCTTCGACGGCACGAACATCTACTACCAGGGCCTCACCGGCCGCGCCGGGCCGACCACCGTCACACTCTCCGGCCAGAGCACGAAGGAGAAGGTGGAGATACACCTCGTGGGGCCGGGTCGGCCGCTCGACCGCGAGCTCTACGAGGCGGCCCCGCCCAACGCCGTGACCAAGACGCCCAACCTCAAGGGGCTGTGGGACCGCTGCGGCATCGAGGGCGGCTTCATCAGCATAGACCACCGGTCCACCTACTGGCGCGCCGAGCGGCGCTTCGAGGCCACCATCCGCAGCGAGGTGCGCGACGTCCGAGCCACCTACAAGCCCTTCCCATATCCCCTCGAAGGGGTCGCTGGCTCGGTCCGATGGGAGAACGGCGTCTCCCACATCGAGTCGCTCCGCGGCCGCCGCGGCCCCGCGCGCGTGCATATCCGGGGGCAGATCACCGACGCCGGGGTGCCCGACCTCACGATAGAGGCGTCCGACGTGCCCTTCGATGCCACGCTCTATCAGGCCCTCCCGCCGGAGCGGAAGAAGACCTATGACCTGCTTCGGCCCGAGGGCACCGCCGCCGTCCACTGCACCGTCACCAGCCCCAAGGGCGACCCGAAGGAGTACCAGTACCGCTTCGTCATCCGCCCCGAGGGCGCGGCGTTCCAGCACCAGAGCTTCCCGCACAAGGTGACGGACGTGCGCGGCGACATCCTGGTGGACGAGGCGGGCACGGTGTCGTTCCGCGACCTTCGCGGGCGCCTGGGAGCCATTCCGCTTCAGTTCTTCGGCACCGTGCGGCCCGGCGAGAAGGGGCCGGTGCAGGACATCACGGTCGTCGCGCCTGAGGTCGAGCTCACCCCCTCCGTCAGGCCCTACCTGCCCAAGGAGTGGGCCACGGTCTACGACGAGCTCGACCCCCGGGGCAAGGTGAGCTTCACCTGGCGAATGACCACCGACCCGGCCACGGGGGCCTCTCGCCACTCCAGCGAGGTCACGTGTCTCCAGGACTGCTCGGTCCAGCACAAGCTCTTCCCCGTGCGGGTGACGAACCTCATCGGCCGGTTCACCGTGGACGAGACGGGTCGGACGACGTTCACAGGCATGAAGGGACGGGTCGGCCATGCCCCCGTTGAGGCTCTCGTGGGCCAGTGCGGGCCGGAGGGGATGGGCACCCTGCGCCTCACGCTGCGGGCCAGCGGGCTTGACCTCGATGACGAGATTCGCAAAGCGGTGCCCGAGGCCTGGCGCACGGTCTGGGACGAGGTGCGCCCCGCGGGCGAGGCCGTGGTCGAATACCAGCTCACCGGCAACCCCGCCAAGCCCGACCAGCCTGGCCAGCGCGTCACCATCGAGCCGTCCAACGGCTCCTTCTGTTACCACAAGCTTCCAATTCCTGTTACCGAGGTGACGCGCGGCAAGGTGGTCTTCGACCAGGATGGCAACACCACGATCAGCAACATCCAGGGCAAGGTGCGCGGCAAGGCGGTCGTGCTCGGGGGCAAGGTGGTGATGGGCTCCGATGGTGGAGTGCTGAACATTGACGTGACGGCGGACGAGCTGGACCTGGACGCTGAGCTTCGGCGCGCGCTTCCGCCCGACTGGCAGAAGATATGGGACGACCTTCGCCCCGCGGGCAAGATTGCGGCGACTGCCTCGGGGGCCATCCACACCCGCAAGGGCGACTGGCAGCGCTTCCGCCTCGACGCCACGCTCAAGGGCTGCGAGGCCACGTGGACCGGCCTCCCCGTCCGCGTGACCGGCCTGCGCGGGCGATTCGACTACGAGGAGGGCGTGGTCAACCTGACCGACGTGGCGGGCGAGAGCGCCCTGGCAGATACGGTGCGCCTCAACGGCCGCATCGCCAGGATGGGCTCCGGCTCCGACCGCCTCCAGGTTACTATCCAGAACCTGCGCCTCGTGCCCGACCTGTTCTCCGCTCTGCCCGCCGAGGTGAAGAAGGGCCTGGAGGCGGCGGAACTGAAGGGGACGGCGGACCTGGTGGAACTGACGCTGTCCAACTCCGGCAAGCCGGACGGCGTGACCCAGTGCTTCGGCCTCGTGCGCTTGCGCGATGCCTCGTTCCGTCACACGGAGCAGCCGGTCGAGCAGGTGAGCGGCAACCTCCGGATTGACAAGGGAGTGCTCCATGCCGACGGCACGCAGACGCTCGAGGGGGGGCTGGACCTGCGGAAGCTGGTCGCCCGCAAGTTCGTCCTCACCGACCTCAAGAGCGCGCTCACCTACACCCGCACCCGCGGAGTCCGCCCCTCCGGGGCGGAAGCCACTGTCCGCGTCGGAGACGCGGACTCCGGTGCCCGCGAGGGCAAGGACAAGCCGCTCCAATCGAAGCTCGCGCTCAACGACCTGGCCGCCAGCTTCTACGGCGGCAGCCTCAACGGGAAGCTCGCGCTGGACCTCGACACCGGGGCATTCGCCAGTTGGCTTGCCCTGACCAACGCCGACTTCAAGACCTTCTGCCGCGAGGCCCTCGGCTCCGACGACCCGGCCACGGGCAAGCTCACGGTGCGTGTCGAGTTCCCGCCGGGGCAGTTCAAGGGAGAGAAAAACCTGATCGGCGATGGCGGCGCCTGGGTCGAGCAAGGGGACCTGGGGCAGTTGCCACTCGCAGCGTCGCTCCTCAACGCCCTCAGCCTCCGCTCGCCCCTCGACCGCTCGATCACTCGCGCCGAGGTCAAGTTCGGGATGACCAAGGACCACTTGGTCATCAAGGAGGCCAGTCTCGAGGGACAGAGGCGCATCCTGACCGGGTTTGGCACGGCGGGCTACGATGGCGCTCTGAACCTGCGCCTCGTCAGCCCCAAGCCCGCGGGGAGGGGGCTCTGGGACCTGGTTGAGGTCCCACTCAATCTCTTGCGGGAGCAGCTCGTGCAGGTGGACGTTCGGGGCACGATCTCGAAGCCCGACGTGCAGATTCTGGCGGTGCCGCCGGTGACGCAGCTCGTGGACCAGTTCGCCGTGACCCTCGGCCTCTGGCGCAAGCGCCAGCCGCCGAAGCCCGAGGCCCCGCCGCCGAGTCCGGCGCCGCCCGAGCCGGCACCGAAGCAGCCCTGAGCCTTGCTGGGACGCCCCATGCCTGAATCCGAGCCGCAACCCGCCTCCCTGTCCCACAAGCCGGACCCGCGTGGCACGGCTGGCTTGCCAGCCGTGTCTTCGCCACCCAGCCAAGAGCACACGGCTGGGCAAGCCAGCCGTGCCACACTCGGCCGCCGGCGTTCCGGGTGGGTCACTGTCGCCCTCGTGGCGGCCATTGTTGCCGCGGGGGGCGGCCTGCGCTTCTGCGCCATCGGGCGTAAGAGCCTGTGGCTCGACGAGGCGGCCACGATGAACGCGGTGGACGCCAGGCTGCCCCAGGTGTTCAGCGGCGTGTACACGTACGACGCGCATCCGCCGCTCTACTACCTGGCCCTCCACACGTGGATGTCTTTCGCGAATAACTCGCGGAGCGGCGCCTGGGCGCGGGCGTTCTCCGCCGCCGTGGGGGTGGCCACACTCGTCGTCTTCTACTTCCTGGCGAGGGCGCTCCTGCCGCGCAACGCCGCGCTGGTTGCAGCGGGCCTCCTCGCGGCCTCGGCCTACCACGTCTACTTCGCCCAGGAGGCCCGCCTGTACGCGCTCGCCGCGTTCTTCGTCGTCGTCTCCTGGTGCTGCCTGGCCCACCTTGTGGCGGCGGGTGCCCATTGCCGGCAATGGGCGCGGCGGCATCGCCTGCCGCTCTGGCTCGGGCTGGCGCTGGCCAACACGGCGGCACTCTACACATTCTACTACACGGCCTTCTCCATCCTGGCCCAGGGTGTGGCTCTCCTCGTGCTATGGAAGCGAGCCGGACGCAAGATGGTGCTCGATTGGGCTCTATGGCAGTCGGTGCCGCTGTGCACCTTCGCGCTCTGGGTGCCCGTGGTCCTGGAGCGGATAAGGATGCTGAGCCAGTTCGCGCCGCCGGCAGGCCAGACCATTCTGAGCGGGAACGGCCTGTCCGACACGGCTGCCCAGTTCACCTGGGGGTTCCTGGCCGACCTTCTGCCAAGCCATGGATTGCCGGTGCGCGCCGTGGCGGCTCTCGTGGGGCTGCTCGTGGTGGCCCTGGCGTTCCTGGGGCTTCGCCGCGAGCGCGCAGGCGCCGTGATGGCCCTCACGTGGCTGCTCGCCCCCGTGGCCTTCCTCGCGGCGCTGCCGATGCGGGGCCACATCTACGAGCCGAAGCACCTCTTCTTCGCTTCACCCGCGCTCGCCCTGGCAGCGGGGGTAGTGTGGAGCGCCGCTCGCACCGGGCTGAGGCCCCTGGCGGCGGTGCTCCTCGCCGGCATTCTCGCCGGCAATGCTGTCTCGCTGGCGTACTACTATCGTCCCGGGATGGAGAAGGAGAACTGGCGCGGCGCCGTCGCGGAGTTCGCCCGGCGCGTGGAGCCAATGGACATGGTGACGTGCACCCCGCCGCAGGACGTGCGGGCGTTCCGGCACTACTACCCGAAGGAGGGAGAGCAGTTGTTCGTCGAGACTCCCCCCCTGGGGCGGCCGTTCCGGGCGGGGGAGTTGCGGACCGCCGCCTTGGGCAACCGCCGCGTGTGGGTGTTCTGGGGCATGAGCAATGTCGAGCCGCCCAACCCCATGGTCTTCGACGCCCTCAAGAACACGCCCGTCCTCTTCGAGTGGAGCGAGGCCGGCCTCGTGGGCCTCGTCGGCGTCCGCCTCTACGATGTTCCCAAGCTCCCCCCGAAAGCGAAGTAGTTTGGGCGTGGTCCGTTCTGGACACGGGAGCGCCTGCGCGCCCGTGCCTCGGGCGCTGGGGAAGAGGATTCCACACCTGTACAGGTGTGGAATCCTGGTTTCCGGGCACGGTGTGGCCCATAGATCGGCCATTTCGCTTGACATAGCAAGACGGGATCAGCCTGGTTCCCCTGCCTGCGCAAGGCAGGAGGTCCGCCCCTCTTGGCTCGCGGTGTCCAAAGCGGACCACGCCCAAGTAGTTTCTGTTTCGAGCCGCTTCGGGGTTCTTTGTGGGTAGCCCCCAGGGGTTGTGGTTGTCGGTCGGCGCGAGCAGCTGGCGATCCAGCGCCGGCACAGGTGTATTTCGGCGTAAGTCCTTGCCATGCCTATGCTGAGG
>VGYV01000554.1 GCA_016872855.1 Planctomycetota bacterium | reverse complement strand
CCACAAGCGTCCCGCTTGTGGAAACGCCGCGCGCGGCCCCTAGTCGGCAAGCGGGACGCTTGCCGCTACGATCACCGAGGCAATGGCGTGTGCATGATCGAGCGAGAATCGTAGCGAGTTATGCTGTTGCGGAAGGCACATCCCGACCCACTTCGACAGGGGTCGTAGCGACAGACGGCTCGTCTGTCGGCTTCTGCGGGCAGCGGGACAGGCGAGCCGCCTGTCCCTACGACGTTCGGGTCAGGCGAGGGTCTTGGGGGCTTCGAGGAGGTCCTTGAGCTTCTGGAAGAACTTGGCGGCGATGACGCCGTCCACGAGGCGATGGTCGCAGGCGAGGACGAGGGTGGTCATCTGGCGGATGGCCAGGCCATCGCCGATGATGACTGGACGCTTGGCGATGCGGCCAACGCCCAGGATGGCGACCTCGCCCGGGTTGATGATGGGCAGCACGGTGTCCACGCCGAACATGCCGAGGTTGGAGATGGTGAGGCAGCCGCCCTCGTAGTCGTCGGGGGTGAGGCGCTTGCCGCGGGCCTTGGCGATGAGGGCATCCGTGTCGCGGGCGATGTCGAGGAGGGACTTGCTCTCGCAGCCCCGGACGACAGGGACGATGAGGCCGCCGTCAATGCCGACGGCGAGGCCGATATGTACCTCGTCGCGGTAGAGGAGCGCGCCGTCGGCCCAGGCGACGTTCATGTCGGGCACGGCGGCGAAGGCGAGGGTGCAGGCGCGGATGAGGAGGTCGTTGAAGGCCACCTTGCTGCCCGAGGCGGTGAGGGCGCGGCGGAACTCGACGGCAGCGGTCATATCCACATCCATCGCCAGGTAGAAGTGAGGGATGGTGGCCTTGCTGAGGGTCATGCGCTGGGCAACGACGCGCCGCATGGCCGTGAGCGGCACGCGGCGGCCCCGCGGGCCGCGGGCGGCAGCGGCCGCGGGCGCGGCCTCGACGTCGGCCCTCATGATGCGGCCATCCACGCCGCTGGGCTTCACACGAGTGAGGTCCACGCCGCGCTGCCAGGCGACCTCCAGGGCGGTGGGCGACACGCGCAGGCCCTCGATGCGGCTGGCGTAGCCGAGCACGTCGGCCTCCACAATGCGGCCGTTCGGCCCCGAGCCGCGGAGGACCTGGAGCGGCACGCGGCGTTCGGAGGCGGTGCGGCGGGCGCGAGGGGAGGCGAAGAGGCGGGCGGGGGCCGATTCCAAATCCCGAATCCCAGATTCCAGATTGGCAGTCGGAATCTGCTCAGGCTGCACGACGGCGGGCACCGCGGCCGGAGCAGGGGCCGCAACGCCCTTCGAGGCGGCCAGGGCCTGGGCGACCGCACGCGCCCTCTGCACCATCTCGTCGCTGATGACATCGGCGGCATCGCCGATGAACGCGATGACGGCGTTGCAGGGCACAGTGTCGTCCTTGGCGTAGAGGAGCTTCTTGACGACGCCGGCGTAGAAGGATTCGACCTCCAGGGCAGCCTTGTCCGTGTTGATCTCCAGAAGGATGTCGCCCTTCTGAACGGCGTCCCCTTCCTTGACGCGCCAGGCTTCGATGGAGGCCTCTTCCATGGTCTGGCCGAGCTTGGGCATGACGACTTCACGGATCATCCAGGACTCCTCTTGAGGAACGCGCGAGCGACGCAACGCAGCAGGTCCGTGGCCGTGAGCGAGAGCTGGCCGGCCTCGGCGGCGGCAATGTCGCCCGCCAGGCCGTGGAGGTGAACGGCGAGACAGGTCGCGGGCAATGGGTCCAGGCCTTGGGCGAGCAGCCCGGCGACCATGCCCGTAAGCACGTCGCCCGTTCCGCCGCTGGCCATGCCGGGGTTGCCCGTGTCGTTCACGTAGGTGTCGGAGCCATCGGTGACAACGGTGCCGTGGCCCTTGAGGGCGACAATGACGCCGTGCTCGCGGGCGAATGCGGCGGCGACTTCCTCGCGCCGCGCCTGAATATCGCGGGTGGGCAGGCCAGTCAGCCGCACCATCTCACCGGGGTGCGGCGTGGTGACGACAGGCGCCCGAGCGCCCTTGAGAACCGCCGCATGCCCCTCAAGGGCGTTCAGCGCATCGGCGTCGAGAACCAGCGGCTTGCCCAGCGAGGGAATGAGGGCATGAACGAGTTTCTCGGTCGAGCGGTGGCGCCCAATGCCGGGGCCGAGGGCGACGACGTTGCAGCGCTCAGCGAAAGCCAGGATGTCGGGCAGGGCGCCGAGCGCGAAGGCGCCGCCTGGCACTTCGCGGAACGGGTGGGTCATGCAGGCGGTTAGCTTAGAGGCCACGACGGGCAGGAGCGACGCGGGCACACCGAGGGTGACCAGGCCCGCGCCGCTGCGGAGCGCGCCCTCGGCGGCCAGGCAGGCGGCGCCGGCGTAGCCCGTGGAGCCGGCGAGGACCAGCACGTGGCCAAACTGCCCCTTGTGGGCGTCCGGCCGCCGTCGCAGCCTCTGAAGCTCGCATGCTGCGTCCAACACAGCCGTCTCCGTGTGTCCTTCAGCGGTTCGGCTCAATGCAGCCGCAGACTGCCTGAAGGCAGGACTCCAAACAAGCAGCGCTCCGGGTTCGGAGTCCTGCCTTCAGGCAGTCTTGGTCGTACTCCCGCGCCGGCGATCACTGGAAGCCACTCCGTCAGGCCCCTGCGATGGCAGTGATGAACTCCCTGGCGGTCTCGGTGATGAGGGCGTAGTTGCCGCTGGCCAGGGCGTCCTTGCGGACAAGGTTTGAGCCGACACCGAGGGCGATGGCGCCCGCCTTGAGCCAGTCGGCGGCGTTGCCAACGTCCACGCCGCCCGTGGGCATGATCGGCACCTCGGGCAGCGGGGCGCGAATGGCCTTGAGGTACGGGATGCCGCCCAGCTCGGCGGGGAAAAGCTTCACACAATCGGCGCCGGCCTGCCACGCGGCGGCAATCTCCGTTGGCGTGAAGGCGCCGGGCATCACCGCCACATCCCGCTCCGCACACAGGCGAATCACCTCAAAACTGGTGTTCGGGGCCACAATGTAGCGGGCGCCGGCGGCGATGGCCTCTGCCGCTCTCTTCGTGTCGGTCACTGTGCCCGCGCCGAGGACCACCTTGTCGCCGTAGCCGTATCTCACCGCGGCGATGACCTCGGGGGCCTTGGGGACGGTGAACGTGACCTCAATGCAGCACACGCCGCCTGCGAGAAGGGCATCCACGATGGGCCGCACCTGCTCGGCCGTGCTGCGGACGACTGCGACGAGGCGGTGCTTGCGGACCGCCGCCATCACTTGCTGGCGGTTCGACATGGCTTCCTCCTTCCCTTCGGGGCGGCGGGGAGATTGGTGTGGTTGATCAGCGAGGCCACATAGCCGGCGCCGAACCCGTTGTCAATGTTCACCACGCACACGCTCGACGCGCAACTGTTGAGCATAGCCAGGAGCGCGGCGAGGCCACCAAAGCTGGCCCCGTAGCCGATGCTCGTGGGCACGGCGATGACGGGCCGCCGCGCCAGGCCGCCCACCACGCTCGCCAGCGCCCCCTCCATTCCCGCCACCACGATCAGCACGTTCGCCTCGAACACGTGGTCGGCCCGCTGGAGCAGGCGGTGGATGCCGGCGACCCCCACGTCGTAGAGCTTCTCCACCCGGTTGCCCAGCACCTCGGCGGTCACGCGGGCCTCCTCGGCCACAGGGATGTCGGAGGTGCCGGCGCTCACGACGAGGATGTTGCCCGGCGGCAGCTCCTTCGGCTTGCGACCGCACACGATGATGCGGGCCGCCTCGTGGAACTCGGCGTCGGGCAGGACGCGGCGGACGGCCTCGAAGGCTGCGACCTCGGCACGCGTGGCCATCACCTCACAGCCCTCGGCGGCCAGGCGCTGGGCGATGCCGGCCACCTGGCCGGGCGTCTTGCCCGGGCAGAAGATCACCTCGGGTACGCCGCAGCGCAAGGCGCGATGGGTATCCACGTTGGCGAAGCCGAGGTCCTGGAAGGGCAAGCGGCGGATGCGCTCGAGCGCGGCCTCGGGCTCCACCTTCCCCTGCTGCACCTGGCCGAGAAGCTCGCGGAGGGCCTGGACATCCATCGTCAAACCTTCCCTTTCCTGAGCGAACGAGAGAAGGGCAGATAGGGCGTGGGCGTGACATCGAGCGGCGCCTCGCGGCCCGCGGTCAGCAGGTGGTGGCCGAGGCCGGCCACCATGGCCGCATTGTCCGTGCAGAGCGCGGGTGGGGCGAAACGGACGCGGAGGCCGACCTTGGCCGCCTCCTCGGCCAGGCGTGCCCGCAGACGCGAGTTGCACGCCACGCCGCCGCCGGCCACCAGCGTGCCGACGCCGCGCGAGAGGGCCGCCCGCACGCTCTTCTCCACCAACACGTCCACCACGGCCTCCTGGAACGACGCGGCGAGGTCGGGCACGGCCTCGGGCGGCGGCGGGGCGTTGCCGCGCCCGCGCGCGTTGCGCCCGTAGCATTCGTAGAGCACGGCGGTCTTGATGCCGCTGAAGCTGAAGTCGCTCGAGCCAGGCTCGAGCATCGTCCTGGGGAACGCGACGGCTTTGGGATTCCCGCCGCGTGCCGCGCGGTCAATGGCCGGGCCGCCGGGGTAGCTGAGGCCGAGGACGGAGGCCGCCTTATCGAACGCCTCGCCCGCGGCATCGTCGGTCGTCGTGCCCACCACCGCGATGTCCACGGGGCTGGTGGCGTGGAGAAGCATGGTGTGGCCGCCGGAGGCGATGAGGCCGACTAGCGGGTAGTCGAGCGGGGCATCGAGCGCGGGGGCGTAGAGGTGCGCCTCGATGTGATTCACCGCGGCCAGAGGCACGCCGAGCAGCCAGCTTAGCGTCTTGGCCGCCGCCACGCCGATGAGGAGCGCCCCGATGAGGCCGGGACAGGTTGTCACCGCCACGGCGTCGAGCGCATCGAGGGTCAGACCGGCCCGCTGGATCGCCTGGTCAATCGTGGGCACCACGGCCTCGACGTGGGCGCGGCACGCTATCTCGGGCACCACGCCCCCGTACTTTGCGTGAAGGTGCTCCTGGGAGGCGACGACGCTCGACAGCACGCGCGCGCCGTCCTCCACCACGGCCGCCGCCGTCTCGTCGCACGACGTCTCAATGCCCAGGATGCGCATAGGCGGACCAGCCACTATTCCGCACTCCAGCCGACGGGTGGCGGGAGGTGCGGTCTACAGGTGTTCTCCCGGCGGAAGCACCGAGGCAAGGTCCACCTCGCCTCGAGCTTCGTCCCAGCGAACGATACGGAGCCGGCGGCAGGGGCCATATTCGAGGACGTCGTACCGCCCGTGCAGCCTCAAGAGCTGGGCAAGCCCGTCGCTCACCGGCGCCGGCGAGAGCAGGATGGCGGCGGCAGGCTTCACGACAAGCGAGTAGCCGAGCAGTTGGCAGACATCCATCAGCGTGAGCTCGCCTGCCTTGCACTCGACCAGCACGATCTGCGCCAGCCGCCGGGCGGCCACGATGCCCACGACGTCGATCCTGATGTCCCACAGTTCGCTCTGGGGAAACCTGCCCACGAGGTCCAGTTGGCGAATGATCCTCGACAGCGGCAGGCTATGGGCGTCTCTGGCGAACACGGTTGACCGAGGGTGCCTGTCCCGCAGGTGCTTCCTCAGCCACGCGGCCACCGGTGCATACAGGCTGGCCTCACTCATCGGGGTCTTCGCCCTCGAG
>VGYV01000553.1 GCA_016872855.1 Planctomycetota bacterium | reverse complement strand
GCCACGATTCCCGGTCGTTCGCTCACCAAACGCCACTGGGCCTCTTGTAGCGGCAAGCGTCCCGCTTGCCCGCCAAAGCACTTCCCGTCGCTGTCCACAAGCGGGACGCTTGTGGCTACAACGACCGGGAATCGTGGCGAGCTATCTAGATGGCCACCTACCTGCTCGACACCAATGCGCTCAGCGCGCTCATGAATGAGGAGCCGCGGCCGGTTGCTCGCGCAACTGCACTTCACCCCACGGACAGGGCGGTGATCAACACGGTCGTCCGGGGCGAGATTCTCTACGGTCTGGCGCGCATGCCACACGGGCGCCGCCGGCGGGAGCTGGAGGCCAAAGCCGCCCACTACTTCGCTCGCATTCCGTGTGAGGGCATCAGCGAAGCCGTAGCCGATGTGTACGCGCGGATCAAGCTCGACTGCGAGCAGAACGGGACGCCGCTCGACGAGAACGACCTGTGGATCGCCGCTGCCGCGCTGGAGCGTGGGGCCGCGCTCGTGACGTCCGACACCGACTTCGGGAGGGTCAGCGGCCTGAGGACCGAAGACTGGACTCGATGACGTATCCGTCGTGCCCGCCGCTGCGTTCTCAGGGGCCGTGGCGAGGCATTCAGGGCTTGTTGCGGAGGGCAGGGGCAGTGGCGCTCAGGCCGTGGCGCTTCAGGAGGCGCTGGAGGGCGCTGCGGGCCAGGCCTAGGGAACGGGCCGCCTGGGTGACGTTGCCGCCCGAGGCGCGGAGGGCGCGGACGATGGCGTCGCGCTCGAAGGTCCGCTGGACGCGCCGCTTGGCCTCGCCGAGGGGCACGGCGCCCTCGCCCGCGGCCGGCGCCGCCGCGAGCTTCGGGAGGTCCGCCACGTCTATCGTCTCGCTCGGGCTCAGCGTCACGGTGCGCTCGACGATGTTCTCCAGCTCGCGGACGTTTCCCGGCCAAGCGTAGGCCCGCAATACGTCGAGGGCGGCGAGGGTGAAGGATTTCCGCGGCCGGCCCAGCCGCTCGGCCTGCTTCGCCAGGAAGTGCTCGACAAGGAGGGGAATGTCGTCCAGCCGCTCGCGCAGCGGCGGCACAGCAATGGTCACCACGTTGAGGCGATAGTAGAGGTCCTCGCGGAGCTTGCCCTGCCGCACGCACTCCTCGGGGTCACGGTTGGTCGCAGCCAGGATGCGCACGTCGATGGGCCGCGCCTCGGCGCTGCCGACGCGTGTGATCTCGCGCTGCTGGAGGACGCGGAGGAGGCGCACCTGGGTGCCTGGGCTGAGCTCGGGCAGCTCGTCGAGGAAGATCGTGCCCTTGTTCGCGCTCTCGAAGTAGCCGGGCTGGGTGCGGACGGCGCCGGTGAAGGCCCCGCGCTCGTGGCCGAAGAGCTCGCGCTCGGCGATGGTCTCGGGCAGGGCACCGCAGTTGACGGCGACGAAGGGCTTCCCGGCCCGCGGGCCGGTGAAGTGGATGGCCCGGGCCACCAGCTCCTTGCCCGTGCCGCTCTCGCCCGTGATCATCACGGTGGCCTCGGTGCCGCGCACGCGCTCGATGAGGTCGTACACCCGCCGCATGGCCGGCGAGCGGCCGACCAGGTTGTGGAGGCCGAAGCGCTCCTCGAGCTGGCTCTGGAGCTGTTCGACCCGCCCGCGCAGTTCGAGCTTCTCGGCCACCTCGTGGGCGATGCGGAGGAGCTCGTGCTTGTTCAGCGGCTTCGTGACGTAGTTGTACGCCCCCTCCTTGATGGCCGCGACGGCGTTCTCGATGGTGCCATAGCCGGTGAGGATGACCACCTCCGTCTGCGGCCGCGCGGCCTTCGCCGCCCGCAGCACCTCGATGCCGTCGCCGCCCGCCATCCGCAGGTCGGTGAACACGAGGTCGAACTCCTCCTCGGCGAACAGGCGCAGAGCCTCCTCCCCATTCGCCGCGGTCTCCACGCGGAACCCGTCGTCCGCCAGCACGCGGGCGAATGCCTTGCGAATGAGGGCCTCGTCATCTACCACGAGGATACGCATGGAACTCATCTTCCACCGTCCGATGTGGCACGGCTGGCTTGTACCTGTCCAGGAGCGAACCTCTCCCCCTCTCCCCCGGGGAGAGGGATGGGATGAGGGTGCTTCGCTCCCCGCGCGGGCCGCGGAAAGCACCCTCACCCCTGCCCTCCCCCCAGGGGGGAGGGAGCGAAGTCCCCCTCGCCAGACACGTACGCTGGCTTGACCAGCCGCGTGTCCTCCCCCGCGCCATCCTGCGGGCCGCCCCGAACTCCTCGCTCCTGGACCGCTCAACACGTGAGGTGCAGCGCGGCGGCCACGCGGGCCGAGGTGCGGAGGCGGTTGTACGTCTGGCACGCGGCGGCCGTCGTCTCGACGACGAGGCGGATGCCCGCGGCCTCGATGGCATCACGCGTCGCCCGCGGCACATCCATCCGCCCGTTCGCCCCTGTGCCCACGACCAGCGTCTCGGGCTTCGCGGCCAGCGCCTCGGCCAGGTCGGCCACCGACAGGCTGTGCCCCTCCTCGCGCCACCAGCCGCCCACGACGCGCTCGGGCAGCAGCAAGAGGTCGGTCGTGTGCTCCTGGCCGCCCACCACGATGCGCCCGAAGCTGTAGCTCTCGATTTCCGCGGCCATATGGTCCTCACGGCCGTGCGCTTCGCGGATAGCACGCGTCTACGGGCGCGCTGCACCCTGCGGCTTCCCTTCGCCCCCCTTGGCGATCTGGCCCGGGAAGGCCGCCTCGAGGAGCAGGCGGTTCAGCTTCCTCACCTGTGCTTCGTCCATCGCCTTCGGGTCGAGCTTCAGCATCTCGGCGGCCTCGAGGGGCAGCGCCACCCCCGTGAAGTCGGCCTCGCGGTAGAAGCCGGGCTTCCCCAGAATGGCGTTGAGCGCGCCGACGATTGCCCTCTTGCGGCGGTCGCCGAGGAAGCTGCCGGCGACGGTGCTCAGGAGGATGGTGCGGGTCTCCTCGGGCAACTGCTCCCAGAGCCGCTTTCCGGGGCTGGGAGCGCTCGCCGTGCCCTGCTTCGCGAGCGCGGCGACGAAGGCTGGCCAGTCCGCCACGTCCGCCACGCGCAGGTGGTGCGGCCCCCGTCCGCCCGGGGGCTCGGCGGCGCGGTCAATGGTCTGGGCGAGGAGATACACGTCGCCCGGCTGCTCGGGGGTGGATGAGCAGACGATTTCGGCGCCATCGCCCATCCTGTGGATGAGGCCGGCGACCAGGCGGTTCCCATTGTCCCACCGGATTTCGGCGGGGCGGCCGACGAGCTTCGTCGAGCCCTCCTCGCGGCTCCAATCGAGCCGGTCGCACACGGCCACGGTGCGGCCGTCGTCGAGCCGCACGTCGCCGATGGCTTCGACGCGGTCCAGCTCCACGTCGCTCTCCTGCTTCTCCTTCTCGGTCAGGCCCTCTGGCTTCGGCACAGGCCGAAGCCAGAGCGACAGGACGCGGCAGGTCAGAGTCTGTTCGCCGTGGGTGGCGCGGACGTTATCGCGGAAGGTGACGCTCAACTCGGAGCGGGACGCGTTGAGCGAGCCGTCGCAGGTGACGATGATCGGCTGGGCATCCTCCCCCTTGCGAGCGATGTCTCTGAACAGCCCAGTATCGGCGCCGGTCAGCATCTCGGCCCGCGCGCGCTGCTCGATCACCATCTCGCCCGTGCGCTCCTCGTGGGCCTTCTCGTCGGCCACCTTCGTCACCCACAGGCGCAGGCCCCGGCCGGTGAGCGTCTCCCCAGGGCGCGCGATCCGCACCGGGCCCTTCGTCCAGGCCGTGCCGTTCTTGTTGTCCCAGAACAGGTCGTCGGCCTCCACCCGCACGGTCCGTCCCTTCTTCTCCTGAAGCTCCATCACCACGTCGCCCTCGAGCGTGGCGGAGCGGGTGTCCGTGTTCACCGTCCCCTTCTTGGCCGTCGCCGTCTGCGGCACGCCGTCGCGGTAGCCGATGATCTTCACCGTGGTGCCGACGAGCACCCGCGGGTTCTCGGGGCTGGGGGCCACCTTGGCTGCCAGGAGCAGCCACTCCAGCTCGCCCGTCGCGGGGTTGTAGAAGGGCACCTTGACGAAGCGCGTCTCCTCGGCAGGCAGCTTCTTCGGCGGCCCCTTCGGGGTCTCGCCCCCGAGGGCAGCGAGCGCCTCCAGCGCCAGGGCGAGGGCAAGGAAGCGATGTAGATTGCTCATCGGCGGTCGCCTCGATTCAGGCCTGGAAGCGGCGCAGCACGCCGGTCCATTTGCCCTGGGCCTTCAGGATGCGCTCGACGACCTCGCGGACGGCTCCCCGCCCGCCGCGGGCGTGGGTCACGTAGCTCGCCGCCGCACGCGCCTCCTCGCGGGCGTCGGCTGGCGCCGCCGACCAGCCCGCGCGCCGCATCACAGGCACGTCCGGCAAGTCGTCCCCCATGTAGCACACCTCGGCGTCGGTCACCCCCATCGCGGCGAGAAGCTCCTCGTAGGCGGGCACCTTGTCCCGCGCCCCCTCCCGCACGTGCTGGACGCCGAGCTCCTTCGCCCGCTGGCGCGCCGCGCCCGACTTGCGGCCCGTCAGCAGCGCCACCTGGAAGCCGCACTCGACGAAGAGGGCCAGCCCCGCCCCGTCGTGCGAGTGGAACCGCTTGATCTCCGTGCCGTCCTCCCCGAGCAGTATGCTCCCGTCGGTCAGCACACCATCCACGTCGCAGATGAGCGCCCGAGTCTCTTCCAGCCCCACTTGCTGGTCTCCTGCCCTTTCTCAATGTGTCGTAGCACTTCAGCCGAATGAAGTGGAAGTTTGGAGTGCGGCCTTCAGGCCGTATCCTGCGCCCCAGATACGGGCTAAAGCCCGCACTCCGAACCCGGCGTACCATCTGAGGGTGACGGTTGGCTCTCCACTTCAGTCGGCTGAAGTGTTACAATGCGTCAAAGATACCGGGAAGGGGGCGGGGAGTCAAAGCGCACTGGGCCGACGAGCACGGTCCCAGACCCTGGCGTCCGACACGTTCGACATGTTCACGCGCAACACACGGGGTGAACATGTCGAAACCGCCAAACGCTGGGCTGCGGACGAGCAACCATAAGTGATTGCGCAGCAACGACATGTGTCCACACATATCCGCCCGACGGTGCCATGGTGGGGCGAATTCGACATGTTCACCCCACTCTGTGATACAGGCAGGTGAACATCTTGGCAAGCAAGGGTGGCCTCAAGGCGGTCTCAGAATGCGCGGACGGCTTCGAGGAACCCACCTGCGGCGCCTCCATGGCGGCGAGTTCCCTCCCTGCCGCCCCTACCTGACGCCGGCGAGTTGAAGGGCCATGGCAATGTCCACATGAGCCAGCTCCTTCACAGGGCACCGGTGAAGTAACGGATTTGCGCGCCGAAGCGGGCGTTCCTGCTCGTAGTTCGGCCTTCAGGCGGTCTTCAGGGCTGCCAGGGCCGACAGAAGAACCGCGTAAACGCCGAACTACGAACGAGGGCGGGCGGCGCACAAATCCGTTACTGCACCCACAGGGCACCGCCGGCCGGCCTCCAGAATCTCGATGCCCAGCAACTCCCCCTCTGAGCCGAATGGCGTGAAGATAAGGGCATTCTGCCTGAAGGCAGGACTCCGAACGAGTGCATAACCTGTTGGGAGTCCTGCCTTTAGGCAGTCTTCTTCCTGCCTTCCGGCCTGTTCGCTGCCCTTATCTTCACGCCATTCC